>JAEUUQ010000620.1 GCA_016787505.1 Saprospiraceae bacterium
TTTGTTGGGCATTTCTTACCTGCAGGGGTTTTACGGTTTTTCCTTCAGCGGCAAAGCCGCCGATACCGAACGCGATTTTGCCGTGATGAGCTTCAACTGCCACGGTTTCTGGCCAATGGGGAAAAACGCCGAACGCGCCGCGCCCGCCGCACTTGCCGAACTACTCGACACCCACCAACCCGATGTGCTCTGCCTGCAGGAATTTCCACACCCCGATCTGGCCACGCCCTATATCAACTACCTCACCAAACAAGGTGGATTGCCCTATTATTACCGCGATAACAAAGGCGCCCTGGCTATATTTTCCAGGTTTCCCATAGAGAAAAAGTCGGTGCACTATTTTACCAATAATGCCAACGGCTATATGTTTGCCGACCTCCGCATAGGCCGCCAAACTGTGCGGGTGTACAACCTGCACCTCCAAACCAATGCCGTGTCGAAGATGGCTGACAGAATTGCCGCCGAAAAGCAATTTCAGGAAACGGAAACATGGCTTCGCATCAAAGGTATGCTGGGCCGCTACGGCCGCTCGGCCCGCCGCCGCGCTGAACAAGCCAACGAAATTGCCGCCCACGTGAATCAATGCCCGCACCCAGCCCTGGTTTGCGGCGATTTGAATGATGTGCCTACTTCTTATACTTATCGCACCCTGTCAGACTCGCGGCAAGACGCCTTCAGGGCTAAAGGCAGGGGCATGGGCACTACCTTCTCAGGAAGCGTCCCTATGCTCCGCATCGATTATATCCTGGCCGACCAGGCCCTGCGCATCCGCTCTTATGCAAGAGCTCACACTGAGTTTTCCGACCATTATCCGATTGTTGTGAGTTGTGAGTTGTGAGTTGTGAGTTGTGAGTTGTGGGTTCTCTGTTCTCTGTTCTCTGTCAAAGTATAAATGGCAAAGATATGGAACGGATAATTTTTTTTGAAACCGACAACCCACAACCGACAACCCACAACATTAGATAAGCTGAAACGGCCAATCCAACACCCCGCCGCGGAGGTTGTACAATTCTTTAAAACCATTTTTGGCCATTATCTGGCAGGCATTGGCGCTACGGACGCCGCTGCGGCAATACACGTAATACGACTTGCTGGGGTCCAATTTCGAAATGGCCGTGGCAAACCCCGGATCCATAAAGTTGATCACTTTGGCGCCTTTTATCTTGCCGCCATGCGCTTCTGCCGGCGTGCGCACATCGAGTACAACCGCGTTTTTGTCGTGTTCGAAGGCTTTCCGGAAATCATCTGCATTTAAGTTTTTATAATCGCTGCTTGTCTTTTGAAACAATCCAAACATTTGATGGTCAAGTTTTTTATTAAATAATGGCACAAAAATGGGGGTATTGCGAGGGCATTGTCAGTGATGGATGTCACGTTCATCCGTTGTCGGTTGTCCGTTGTCGGTTGTCGGTTATCCGTTGTCGGTTATCCGTTCATTAACTTTGCTAATTAAACTTAAACTGGCAAAACATAACTGACAACAGAGAACAGAGAACTGACAACCGACAACCCACAACCACCTTCATTCCTTCCTCGGTACAAACCCCATCGCCCGCTCCGAGATGGCCGTGATAGACAGCGAGGGATTAACGCCGGGATTGGCAGAGATCATCGAGCCGTCGCAGACCAGCATATTTTCGTAGCCGAATACGCGGTTGTGTTTGTCGATAACGCCTTCTGCGGGCGTAGCGCCCATCACGGCGCCGCCGAGGATGTGGGCGGTAGAGGGAATACCCATCAGCGGTTCGAGGATAAAAACGGTGGGTTTACCCTCGATGATGCGGGCGTAGCGCTGAGCCAATTCGCCGGCGCGAGGTATAAACGCACTGGGCGCGGCGCCTTTATCGACCGTAGAGACCATAAGCCCCAAGGCATTGCGCGTGAAGCGCAGCGTGCTGTCGAGGTGCTGCATAAACAGCAGCGTTGCCGTACTTTTAGCCCAGTCTTTCACAAAAACCACCTTCAAATTCCGGATAGGATGCTGCAGCCAGTCTTTGCCGATCCTGAGCAAGCGCAGCAGCGTATTGCTGCCAAACACCTGCGGCGCCAGTAGCAGGCGCCAGAAGCCCGAGCCTTTGGAATAGCGCACCGGCTCGAGGTGGCTGTCGGCGTCGGTATTTAATAGGGCGCCTATGGCGATGCCATGGGAGAAGTCTTTTTGGCTATTGAGGCTTGTGACCGGTATCAGACTTTCATTATTACTGCGGATATCGTGGCCTACTTTGTCGGACAAGCGGGGCAGCGAGCCGCGTTTGAGCTGCAAAAGCAACTTGACCGTGCCCATTACGCCGCCGGCAAAAACGACGCCCCGGGTAGTGACAGATTGCGGCCTGGAGAAATAGCGGGTAGAAGAGCGAAATGAAACCTCGTAGCCGTCGGCGCCATCGGGGCGGCCCAGGGGCTTCACATCGAATACTTTCTGCTCGGCCCTGATCGCTACGCCCAGTTGTTGGGCCAGGTGTAGGTAATTTTTATCCAGCGTATTTTTGGCGTTATGGCGGCAGCCGGTCATACAGCCACCGCAATAAATACAACCAGTGCGGTCGGGGCCTTTGCCGTTAAAATAGGGGTCGTCTGTCCGTTCGCCGGGCTTGCCGAAATAGACGGCCACGTCGGGGGCTTCAAAGTGATCGGCCATGCCGATTTCCTCGGCCAGCTTTTGCAGGGCCAACTCGCCCTCGTGAAAAACCGGCGGCGGCGCTGCGCCGAGCATGCGCAGGGCAGTCTCGTAATGCGGCTTTAGCTCCGACTGCCAATCGGCGAGGCCAGCCCAGCTGCCCGACTGAAAAAAAGCCGGCTTGGGCACCGGCAGAGTATTAGCATATACCAAAGAGCCGCCGCCCACGCCTGTGCCGGAGAGTATAGTGACATGCCGGAAAAAAGTCATTTTCATAATACCAAAAAACCTCAGGCGTGGCATCCAAAGCCACTTCCTGAGGTTCCAGTTGGAACGGGGGAAGTCTTCCGCGCGGAACCACTTCCCCTTTTCCAACACCAATACCTTATATCCTTTTTCGGCCAGGCGCAGGGCGCTCACCGAGCCCCCAAAACCGCTGCCGATGATCACATAATCGTATTGTAATTTCATATTACGGATTCAACTTGGCCAATATCAAGCCTACTACAGCCGCTTGAACGACGCCGTATACCCACCAGCTCAGCACCATCATTTCCGATACGTTGATAGCGCTGAAGGTGATCCACATTGTAGGCAGTACTGCAACCAGGCCGTAAACGAGGCCCAGTTCCAGACCCCTAAAGATAAAAGATCCTTTGAAAAGTCCCTTGAACCGCTCCCAAAACCACGATAGAGCCAGGGCGAGAATAAAGGGGTGCACATAATACAACATAGCCTTGGTCCCTCCGCCTCTAAAGACATCGGTGTCGTAGTATTCTTCCATCATTGCAGGAAAAATGCGGATGGACACATACAAAATGCCGACGCTCACAATCAGGAGCACCACGCCGGCGATCAATCCGTTGACGATTACTTTTTGCATACGCTTGTTTTAGTTGGTTAATGTGTAATATCGGGAAAGTTAGGCAGATTGCCAAATGCGGGGAATGATAAAAGTCAGTTGTGGGTTGTGGGTTGTAGGTTCAAACACCGGATTCTGCAAATATCGCCCGAAGATATTCATGGCAATTTGACGGTTAATTTTGATATTTATTTGAGGGAGAAATAGTGTGATTTGCGATATCCTTGCGGGAATTACGCTAATAAACACGGTATGTGCCGGAATAGGCTTTTTGTAGCGCACAAACACATCAAATACGGCTCAAAAACCCAAAAATTTGAGCCGCATTTAACTCCCTATTGAGCCACAATTTGAAAATAATCAAACATCCAACATTAAGCATCCAACATCATTTTGCAATGACTTTTCTCACCATAACACTAGTGTAAAAATCACACTAACCTACACCCTTTCTTCTTGCTTCGCATTTCAGTTTGGCGTAACTTACGAGAGTCTTAGCAAAGCAAAAGCCATGTTTTTTGATAGCCTGTAGAAGACGGCTATCCTCACAAATGCTGGCAATTATGACAACAACGCATCATTCTGAAAAAACGCAACTGCTCAATCTGTTGTGGGCCTGCCAGGACGCCAAGGGGTTTATTTCCAACCAAGACATTTTCGACATTGCTGCCAAACTGGATGTCTCCGCCATTGAAGTGGAAGGGGTTTGTACGTTTTACCACTTCTTCCACCGCAAACCGGCGGGTAAGTACATTATTTATCTCAACAACAGCATCTTGTCGGAACTGAAAGGGTACTCGGCGATCCGAAAAGCGCTCGAACAGGCTACCGGCGGCCACTGGGGCGGCGTAGATTCTACCGGGCAGTTCGGGCTGTTTGACACTTCCTGTATCGGTCTCAGCGACCAGGAGCCCGCTATGCTGATCAATTTTTATCCTTTTGTAAAGGTCACGCCCGAGCGGGTGTTCCAACTTATCAGCGCCCTGCGGGCCGGCGCTTCGCTGGCCGAACTGGCCGATACGGTAGAAGACCACCTCCGCTATGTGCCGCCCGGCGACCGCGCGATTTTCTTCCGCGATTTTGCGCCGGGACGGGCACTGCAACGCCTCACTACAATAAGCCCCCAACAGGTAATCGACGAGATCCGCGAGGCGCACCTGTTGGGTATGGGCGGCGCTTTTTTCCCTACGGCCGACAAATGGCAGATTTGCCGCAACAACCCCGGCGAGCAACACTACCTGGTGTGCAACGCCGACGAGGGCGAGCCGGGCACGTTCAAAGACCGCGTACTGATGAACCGCCTGCCCGAATTGCTCATCGAGGGTATGCTGATCGGCGGCTACGCTATCGGCGCCGCCGAGGGTATCATCTACCTGCGCGCCGAATACCGCTACCTGCTGCCGCGACTGGAAGCGGCCATTGCCACTTATAAGCAGTTGGGATGGCTGGGACAGCCCACACCCGCAAAAGAACCCTATACTTTCGATATACGCATCCAGATGGGCGCCGGCGCATACGTGTGCGGCGAAGAAACCGCTCTGCTCGACTCCCTGATGGGCAAACGCGGCGAACCCTGGCCAAAGGTGTTTTTCCCGGTGGAACGCGGCTACCTTGGCCAGCCCACCTCGGTTAACAACGTGGAAACTCTCTGTGCGGCGGCTCGCATCATCGAACTGGGCGCCAAAGCTTTCCGCAGCCTGGGCACCCCCGGTTCGCCGGGCACCAAGCTGCTCAGCGTGGCGGGCGACTGCAGGTTTCCGGGTATTTACGAAATAGAGTGGGGGATGACGGTAGGCGAACTGCTGGGCTTTTGCGGCGCCGAAGACCCCTATTTCATCCAGGTGAGCGGCCCCTCGGGCATTTGCGTACCCGCCGCCGAACAAAGCCGGTGTATATGCTCTGAAGACCTGCTCTGCGGCGGTTCGGTGATGGTATTTAACACCCAGCGCGACCTGCTGCAGGTGATGATCAATTTTACGGAATTTTTCAAAAAAGAATCCTGCGGCGTCTGCACTCCCTGCCGGGCCGGCAACTTCATCCTGGGCCGCAAACTCGACCTGCTGAAACGCGGCCTGGCTCGCCCCGCCGACCTCGAAGAGATCAGGCAGTGGGGGCAGTTGTTGGGAGTAGCCAGTCGCTGCGGACTAGGCAAAGCCTCGGCGCATGCATTGATCAACGCCATGCAGAAATTCCCGGCCTACTTCCAGCAGCGCGTGCGCGCCAAAGGCCGCGAAAAAGGCTTTGACCTCGACCGCGCCCTGGGCGATTACCGCGAGGCCGTTGAACAGACTTCCTGACCACCCGGATAACTTTTTTGTTATGAAAAAAATAGTAAATTTTACGATAGACGGCAAACCCTGCCAGGCGCCCGAAGGGGAGAATCTGGTAAAAGCCGCCGCCGCCAACGGCATCAAGATCCCTTCACTTTGTTATTACGAGCATATCGACCCACCCCTCGGTACTTGTCGCGTATGTATGGTTAAGGTAGATAAAAAAGCCTTTGCTGCCTGTACCATCAAAGCCAAAGAAGGCATGCAGGTGGAGTTTGACGTACCCGAACTCAACGACGCGCGCAAGGCGATGGTGGAGATGATGTTTGCCGAAGGCAACCACTTCTGCCCGGCCTGCGAAAAAAGCGGCGACTGCGACCTGCAGGGCCTCGGTTACCGGCTGGGCGTAACAATCAGCCGTTTCCCCCACCTTTTCCTCAACCGCTTTATCGACTACCGCCCCAAGCGCATCGTGGTGGAACACAACCGTTGCATACTATGCCGCCGTTGTGTGGAAGAGGTGAATACCAAAGACGGCTTTCCCGTTTTTAGCTTTCTTAATAGGGGAGCGTCTACCGAAGTGCGCGTTGACTACGACCAGGAGGCCAAACTCGACGAAGAAGAAGCCATCAAGGCCATGCACCTGTGCCCTACCGGCGCTATTCTCGTGCGCGGTAAAACGCAGCCCCGGCCCCGCGGCGAACGCAAATACGACCTGCAGGACGCCGGTCAGACGGTAACTACGCCCAAAGCGGGCATGGCCCCGCTGAAAGGACAGCCCAAAAAGGTAATCGCCACCACCTCGCTGGCGGGTTGTTTCGGCTGCCACATGTCGCTGCTCGATATCGACGAAGAACTCATGGACGTCATCGAAGTCGTCGACATCAGTAAATCGCCGCTCACCGATATCAAGAAGTTTACCAGGCGCTGCGACGTAGGTATCATCGAAGGTGGCTGCTGCAACGATGAAAATATCGAGGTGCTCAAAGCTTTCCGGGCCAACTGCGACGTGCTCGTTGCCCTCGGCGAATGCGCCATCTGGGGCGGCCTGCCGGCGATGCGCAACTTCGTGCCGCTGGAGGAATGCCTCAACGAAGCCTACGGCCACGCCACCTCCGACCTCGAACAGGGCAAGGTGATTCCCCATCACGTAGACCTGCCCGAACTGCTCGACCGCGTGTACGGCTGCAACGAATTGGTTGAAATTGACTATTACATTCCGGGATGCCCGCCCGATGCCAGTCATATCTGGAAGGTGTTGAAAAACATCCTCTTCGGCGCGGATTACTCTATCATCAAATCGGAATTTAAATACGACTAACCGTGGGAAAGAAAATCATCATAGACCCGGTGACCCGGGTAGAAGGCCACGGCCGCGTAACCGTGC
>JAEUUQ010000010.1 GCA_016787505.1 Saprospiraceae bacterium
GGGTTGTCCATGAGGAATTGCTTGGCAGCTTCGCGGCCCTGGGCAATCTTGGCGCCGTTGTAGCTATACCAGGCGCCGCTTTTCTGGATCACGTCGTGGTCGACGCCCATGTCTACGATTTCGCCGGTTTTGGAAATGCCCTCGCCGAACACGATATCGAACTCCGCTACCCGGAAGGGGGGCGCCAGTTTGTTCTTCACCACCTTCACCTTCACGTGGTTGCCGATCATATTGCCGTCTTTGTCTTTGATGGCAGCGCCGGTTTTGCGGATATCGAGGCGGATAGAGGCGTAAAACTTGAGGGCATTACCGCCGGTAGTCGTCTCCGGGTTGCCGAACATCACGCCGATCTTTTCGCGCAATTGATTGATAAAGATACAGCAGCAGCCCGTGCGGCCTATCGTAGCCGTGAGCTTGCGCATCGCCTGCGACATGAGGCGCGCCTGTAGGCCCATCTTCGAGTCGCCCATCTCTCCTTCGATTTCGCCGCGGGGCACCAGAGCTGCTACCGAGTCGATCACGATGATATCGATAGCGCCTGAGCGGATCAGGTTTTCGACAATTTCGAGCGCCTGCTCGCCGTTGTCGGGCTGCGAGATCAGCAGATTTTCCGTATCCACGCCCAGGGCCTGCGCATACGAGCGGTCGAAGGCGTGCTCTGCATCGATAAACGCGGCGATGCCGCCTTGTTTTTGGCATTCGGCAATGGCGTGGATAGCCAGCGTGGTTTTACCCGAGGATTCGGGGCCGTAGATTTCGATCACGCGGCCCTTGGGCAGTCCGTTAATGCCGAGCGCTATGTCGAGACCGAGCGAACCGGTGGAAATGGTTTCCACATCCAGCACCTGTTTGTCGCCAAGTCGCATGATAATTCCTTTGCCGTAGGTCTTCTCCAGGCGGTCCACAGTGAGTTGTAGCGCCTTGATTTTGGCATCTTTGTCCTTATTAGACATGGGCTGTAAATTTTATGATAAACTTTTTGTTTTCAATTGAAATACAAAAATGAAGAAATTGTTTATAATTTCCAATTCTATTGCGAAAATTATTTCAAAAACATACAACGGGGCCGGTTTTGGGGCATAAATTTTTGAAGAAAAAATGATCGTCCAGCAAGCTGTCCAGAAGACAGGGTAAAAAGTTCAGGTAAAAAAAAGTCTGTATTATACTTAAAGTTCTATAAGTCAAATATATTGCATGTGCTCTTGCATTCAATCAAAGATTAAAATATACAATAAGTCATCTCGCGTAAATAAAAAACAATAATTCGATAATATCAAAACCGGGTAACAATCCAACGCCTAAAGGGATAACGTAACAACACTAAATACGATCTCATGAAACCCTTCTTTACTACCCTATTGGCTGCATGCCTATGCCTGGGCGTGCCGGCCTGCCTGTCGGCACAGACTTTTACCAGTAGCACGGTGGCTTATATTCCTGACAATGCCTGCGGCTCCTCCAATTACGCCGCCAGTCCCATTACGGTATCGGGCATAGGCCTGCTGGGCGCCCCGCTGGTCATTGACCGGATCAGTTTTAACATCACCCACGATTGGGTGGGCGATGTGCGCGTTTACCTGGAGGCGCCCGACGGCAAAGTGCTGGAGATTTCAACGGAAAACGGCCTGAACGGTGATAATTACACCAATACGATTATCCGTTCGGATGCGCTGTTGTCCATTACTCAAGGCGCCGCGCCCTTTAGCGGCGCATACAAACCCGAGGGTCGTTGCACGAGCCTGGGTTGTGCTTCCGGTACGCTAAGCCAATACAACCTGAGCTACTTCAACGGCACTAATGCCGACGGCGTGTGGTACCTGAAGGTGTGCGACAATGCCGACGGTAATACCGGTATCTTTAATAGTTGGAGCATTACCTTCACCAATTGCCAGGCGCCAGATGGCCTTGTGCGCACCTACGTGTCGCCAACCGCAGCGAGTCTGGCTTTTAATTGTGCAGGATGTGCGGGTAGTTATATAGCAGAATACGGGCCGATAGGTTTTACGCCGGGTGCAGGAGGCAGCCCCGGCGCAGGTGGTACACTGGTGACCGGCACGGCATCACCCATTGCTATCACGGGATTGTCGCCGACGAGTTCGTACGACATTTATCTTCGCCAGACCTGCGGCGGGGGTATGTACAGCGCCAATGCCGGGCCGGTCAAGTTTTATCCGGGCGAGGTATGTGCCAATGCGCTGGATTTGAGTTTGCTCACGAGTCCGTATACAAATAATACAGGGCCAATGGCCAATGATTACAATTCAATGTGCGGTGTATCCCCCACAGGTAACGATCAGCTTTTTTATATTGTAGTACCGCCAAATTACAGACTGGAAATACAGCAAATTTCTAATAATTACACATCGTATAGCCGGCTGACTT
>JAEUUQ010000064.1 GCA_016787505.1 Saprospiraceae bacterium
TCCAACCAGGCAACCGAGCAATGAGTCAAAGGTTTGGCCAAACAACATAAAATCCCCAATTTTGCGGGCGGAAAGAAAAGCCTAACCAAAAACGCCCTGCATGCCGCAAAAAATTGCTGTTTTCCCCGGTTCCTTCGACCCTATCACCACCGGTCATGTCGATTTAGTGGAACGCGCGTTGCCCCTGTTCGACAAAATCATCGTCGCCATAGGCGTGAATACCCAGAAACAGTACCTCTTTAGTCTTGAGCAGCGCATACAGTGGCTGGAAGACGTATTTGCGCATGAAGACAGGATAGCGGTAGATTATTTTGAAAACCTGACCGCGCATTACTGCACGCGCATCGGCGCCAATTTTTTGCTGCGGGGCCTCCGCAATGCTTCCGATTTTGATTACGAAAAGACCATTTCACAACTCAACCACATTGTGGGCAATGGTATTGAAACTATTTTCCTGATCAGTCAACCGGCGTACTCTCATATTAGTTCTACTATAGTGAGGGAGATCATTAAGGGAGGGGGCGATGCATCGCCGTTTATTCCCGGGCAAGTGATTATTCCGGCGAAGTAATAATCTTACTCATGCACTTTATATTAACCACAGAGTTACACAGAGTTACACAGAGGGACCACAGAGGCAAATTATACTCCGCGCTTCCTCTGCGTAACTTCGCGACCTCTGCGGTTAGAAATATCAACTAAAAAACCCGCATGTCCGATCAAACCTACAGTTGGATCTTATTTGACGCAGACAACACGCTCCTCGACTTCGACAGTTCTGAACGGCAGGCCCTGCAAAAAACGTTGGAAGAATCGGGATTGCCATACAGCGACGACATCTTGACCCTCTACAACCAGATAAACAAAGCCTGCTGGCACGCTTTTGAAACCGGGCAGATCAGCCGGCAACAGTTGCGTACGCTGCGATTTGAGCAGTTTTTTGCTGCGATTAATGCCTCCACTGATATTCCGGTATTCTCACAGCGGTATCTTTATTTTCTGTCGCAGTCGGTTTACCTGATCGACGGCGCCGGTCACCTGCTTGCCCAACTGCATTCGCGCTACCAATTGGCCCTCATCACCAACGGATTGAAAGACGTGCAGCGCTCCCGGCTCGAGTTATCGGGTATTCAGCACTATTTCCAGGAAATCATCATTTCCGATGAGGCGGGTTATTCCAAGCCCCATACCGGCTTTTTTGATTTTACTTTTGACAAAATAGGATCGCCGGCCCGCGAGGAAGTCATGGTGGTAGGCGACAGCCTCAACGCCGATATCGGCGGCGGCAATGCTTACGGCCTCCACACCTGCTGGTACAACCCCGAAAAATCGGAAAACCAGTCGGGCATATCGCCGACCTTTGAAATTCACGACCTCGCGGAATTGCGGGCTTTGTTATTGACAAACTAACCATACATCACTACATAACAACCAGATTATGTCAAACGCATTTTTCAAAGTTCCTCACGCCGTCAACGAACCGGTATTGAGCTATAAACCGGGATCGCCGGAACGCGCTGAATTAAAGGCCGCCATCGCCTCCCTGAAATCGCAGCAGTTGGAACTGCCCATGCACATCGGCGGCAAACCTGTATATACTGACGAAAGAAAAGCCATTCATCCGCCCCATGAGTTGTCGCATACGCTGGGTTATTACTCCCGCGCCGACGCCTCTCATGTAAAAGCTGCCGTCGATGCGGCGATGAAAGCCAAAAAAGACTGGGAAAATATGCCCTGGCAAGAGCGCGCAGCCATATTCCTGAAGGCGGCCGACCTGCTTTCGGGCCCCTACCGCGCCAAAATGAACGCCGCCACCATGCTGGGGCAGTCCAAAAACGTCTTCCAGGCCGAAATCGACTGCGTGGCCGAGTTGTGCGATTTTTTCCGCTACAACGTACAATACATGACGGAAATATACCAGCAGCAGCCCAATAGCGCGCCGTTGACCTGGAACCGCATGGAATACCGCGCGCTGGAAGGTTTCGTTTTTGCGCTTACGCCGTTCAACTTTACGTCAATCGCCGGCAACCTGCCCTCTTCGCCTGCCATCATGGGCAATACCGTGGTGTGGAAAGCCGCTGAAACGCAGATCTATTCTGCCGCCGTCATCATGGAAGTATTCGAAGCAGCCGGATTGCCGCCCGGTGTCATCAACCTATTGTTTGTCAGCGGCCCCACGGCCGGCGAGGTCATCTTCAACCACCGCGACTTCGGCGGCATTCACTTTACCGGCAGCACGGGCATTTTCCAGCAATTGTGGCAGACCATCGGCGCCAACCTGAACAAGTACAAATCGTACCCGCGTATCGTGGGAGAAACCGGCGGTAAAGACTTCGTGATGGTGCACGCTTCTGCCAACCCTAAAGCCGTGGCTACCGCCCTTTCGCGCGGCGCTTTTGAATACCAGGGGCAAAAATGCTCTGCCGCTTCCCGGGCTTACATACCCAAAAGCCTGTGGAAAGAGGTCAAAACATTATTGGTAGAAGATATTCAATCTTTTAAAATAGGTTCTCCGGAAGATTTTACTAACTTTGTCAACGCTGTCATTGACGAAAGAGCCTTTGACAAAATTACCGGCTACATAGCCCAGGCAAAAAATGACAGTGGTGTCGAGATCATAGCGGGTGGAAACTTCGATAAATCAACGGGTTACTTCATCGAACCTACCGTGATGGTAGTCCAGGATCCCCACTACATCACCATGTGTGAAGAACTGTTCGGCCCCGTATTGACGATCTACGTCTACGACGACAAAGACTACGACAATACGTTGGAATTGCTCGACAATACTTCGCCTTATGCCTTGACGGGCGCTATTTTTGCCACCGAAAGAAAGGCCGTCATGACCGCTTTCGAAAAACTGCGCCACGCTGCCGGCAATTTTTATATCAACGACAAGCCCACCGGCGCGGTAGTAGGTCAGCAGCCTTTCGGCGGCGCCAGGGGTTCGGGCACCAACGACAAAGCGGGCTCCGTACTCAACTTGTATCGCTGGACCTCGCCGCGTGCCATCAAAGAGAATTTTGTATCGCCAACGGATTATCGCTATCCGTTTATGGCCGAAGAATAATCCGCGAAAAGCGGATATAAGTCGCTAATAACAAATTGAAAAGGGCGCCTTCTGCAAGGGAGGGGCCCTTTATTTTTGGACTTTACGACTGTACGACTGTACGACTGTATGAACTCGGGCTACATACTTAAAATCGTATAGTCGCATAGTCGTAAAGTCGTAAATTTGTATATTTGACCAACAATCAACATCACCACATATGTCATCAACCAGATTCCGTCCGGGTGTATTACATGGCGACGAAGTAAGCGCCTTGTTCGAATACGCCAACGAACATAATTTTGCCCTGCCCGCCGTCAACGTCATCGGCACCAACTCCATCAACGCCGTGCTAGAGACCGCCAAAGCGGTTAATTCGCCGGTCATTGTCCAGTTTTCAAATGGAGGCGCTGCGTTTTATGCGGGCAAGGGATTATCCAATGCCGACCAGAAAGCCGCCATCCTGGGGGCTATCTCCGGGGCCATGCACGTCCACACCATGGCCGAGGCCTACGGCGTCACCGTCGTGATGCACACCGACCACTGCGCCAAAGAGCTACTGCCC
>JAEUUQ010000067.1 GCA_016787505.1 Saprospiraceae bacterium
ACGCTGACGCCTGAAAGGGAGTTTGACTTTGACCATAGTAATTGATGATTTCGCAACCACAAATTACTTGGCCAGTTCCCATTTTTCACCCGATTGTCAATTTTTTAAAAATCCGCTTTTGGATTTCAAAACATACTCTTAGTCAGTTTATGGGTTTATAGGTTTATCAATAAACGCATAAACCCATAAACAGACAATTCAATTACCAAAATAAACAGCCATGAGAACGCGTGACTTGTTAGCCGTTGCAATGTTGCTGAGCGGCATACTACTATGGAGTGGTTGCGCTTCGCTGACAGGCTTCCAGACCGGCAAAACGGTGGGTGATGAAAAAGGTGAAATAGCCATGTCTGTCAACTTTGTAAGCGCACCCAATTTTGACCCCGACGACGAGGACGAACCCGATGGCAACCTGGTTATCAGCCGGGTAGGCCTTATCGAATTCGGGGGTAGGTACGGCGTAGCTGAAAGGATAGACGTAGGCATGCGCATCAATACCGTCTTAAACTTCCTGGCCGACGTAAAGGTGCAAGTGGTGGGTGATCAAACTTCCGTTTTTGCCATGGCCCTGGGAGGTGGAATCGGCGGTTTCGGCTTCGTCAGCACAGATGGTATGCTGATGAATTTCCAGGTGCCCGTTTATTTTTCTATTCACCCATCCGATAAGTTCGCCCTGTACGCAGCACCCCGGTACATCGGGCAGTTTGGCACCACATTCGAGAAAAGTTCGGGCATGCTCAACTACTTCGGTTCGAACTTCGGTTTCGAAGCGGGCAAAAAAGTCAAATTCGGTCTCGATATCGCCTATTATAATCTATGGAATGACGGCGAAGAGATCAACAACTCGCTGTTCCAGATCGGCTTTGGCGTGAAATTTACGCTGGGAGGGAAGGAGTGAGGTTATCGGTTGTCGGTTATCGGTTGTCGGTTGTAAGTTGTAAGTTGTAGGTGGACCAAGAACATAGAACCTACAACTTACAACCTACAACCTATAACGAATTAAAACCTCTCCAGCTCCGAGAAGAAAAACAGCCCTTCGATGGCTGCATTTTCGTCGGAATCGGAGCCGTGCACGGCATTTTCGCCTACGTTGCGGGCGTAGAGGGCGCGGATCGTGCCCGGAGCTGCCTTAGCCGGGTCGGTAGCTCCTATGAGCGTGCGGAAATCTTCTACAGCGTTATCTTTTTCAAGGATAGCGGCCACAATAGGCCCTGAAGACATAAAGTCGACCAATTCGCCGTAAAAGGGGCGTTCCTTGTGCACGGCATAAAAAGCGCCGGCTTTTTCCGTGCTGAGTTTCGTCATCTTCATAGCCACGATGCGAAAGCCTGCCTCGTTAATTTTGGCCAGAATATTGCCAATATGCCCCGATTGCACAGCATCGGGTTTGATCATCGTAAAAGTTCTATTTCCAGACATGGTAATGCTTTTTTAAATTGAGGATGCAAAAGTAAGTATTGCTGTCTATTGCAAGCCAATGGAAGTATTTATTTTTTGGTTAAATTGGCTTTTTTTGTCAACTTCGCAGCCTCATTTCAACGGTTAATGGAGAATCTGGGTCAATTAAAAACGCTGCTTTCTATTCCAAAAGACGTAGTGATCGTCACGCATCGCAATCCCGACGGCGATGCCATCGGCTCGTCGCTGGCTTTATACCACTATCTGCTGCGCAACGGCCATGCCGTTCGCGTCATCGCCCCGTCAGAATATCCCGACTTCCTGGCCTGGATGCCGGGCATTGAGGAAGTCGTCATATACGACAACGACCCCGACCGGGTAAAGGATTATATCGAGCGCGCGGGATTGTTTTTTTGCCTCGATTTCAACGCCCTCGACCGCATCGACAAGATGGGCGAAATGATACAGTCCCTGAAAAAACCGGTGGTCATGATCGACCACCACCTTTTCCCCGAGCCCTTTGCCGATTTTGAACTTTCCGACCCCACCGCCAGTTCTACCTGCGAATTGGTATACGAATTTATCGATATACTGGGCCACGCCGACCAGGTAGACAAAATCATTGCCGAATGCATTTACACCGGCATTCTCACCGATACCGGTTCGTTTAAATACAGTACTTCGCCCAAATTATTCCGCCTGGTAGCCATCTTGCTCGAGTGCGGCGTAGACGATTACATGCTGCAAGACCTCATCTTCAACAGCATGGACGAAAAGCAGCTGCGGTTGTTGGGGCATTGCCTGCACAACCGCCTCGAAATCCTACCCGAATTTTTTACAGGCATCATCACCCTTACCAAAGAAGATTACGGAAAATTCGACATACAGCGCGGCGACACCGAGGGCATCGTCAACTACCTCCTCAAGTTGAGAAACGTACGCCTGGCTGCCTTTATCACCGAACAACCTACCATCGTCAAGCTTTCACTACGCTCCAAAGGCAATTTTGACGTACAAGAGATCGCCAGAAAACACTTCAAAGGGGGCGGCCATAAAAACGCCGCGGGCGGCGCCTCTTTCCAACCGTTACGAGTTACCGTGAGAAAATTCAAGGATTTACTCCCTGAATACGAAGAACAATTATCTGATGAAAAAAATTTCTTTTAAATCTCAATCAATTTTTATGCGTTTAATGCTTTTTGCAGCGCTATTCGCGCTGTGTTGCTTCAGCTGCCAAAAGGAGAAGAAGCTTACCACGCCGGATGGCCACGAGTACATCCAGCATACCGACCTTGGCAAAGAAAAGCCGAAGCCCGGCGATTACGTATACTTTCACGCCCAAATCAGGGATGGCGAGCGCATCTTGCGCTCCAGCCGCCAGGACGGCGTGGCGCCCGTAATGCAGATTCCCCTCACGGATGAACCCGGCCGCGAATTGTCACCCGTAGAAAGCGTGATCAAACTCATCGGCCTGGGCGATAGCGTAACCGTACTGATCGAACTCGATTCTATGCAACAACAGCAGATGGGTATTACAAGCGGCAATATCATGTACTACGACGTGGTGCTGACCGACATAGAGACCGAAGAAGAGCGCCAAAGCCGCCTCGACGTGGTTCGCCAACGCGAATCAGAAATCGCCGGCAAGGTGGGCGCAACGGTTCAGCAGTATTCCGCCGGCCAATTGGCCGCCGAAATCAAAACAACGGCCTCCGGACTAAAGTATATCATCCACGAAGAAGGAAGCGGCGATACACCCAAACCGGGCAATAACGTATCGGTACACTACTACGGCGTACTCACCGACGGTACGATGTTTGATACATCTTTCAAAAATGGCGAACCTATCTCCTTCCCCATCGGTATGGGCCGCGTTATTCAAGGTTGGGATGAAGGCATCGCCCTGCTGAAACCAGGCGGCAAAGCCACCCTCTTTATCCCCTCCCTACTCGGCTACGGCGAACAGGGCAGCCCCCCGGTTATTCCGCCTAATGCAGAGTTGATTTTTTATGTGGAAAGGGAGAAATAGTTCTCGGTTGTCGGTTGTCGGTTGTCTTGTTATAGATAGATAAATATTAGAACTGACAACCGACAACTGACAACTGATAACATTTTTCAACATTCAAACCTACAATACCATGACGGCAGAACAACTGCGCGAGCTCAAGGACCGGCTGGTATCTCTCAGGAGGTATCTTTGACGTCGATAACCGGCTTATTCAAATAGAAGAAAAAGAACAACTTACCCTGAATCCCGGCTTTTGGGATAAACCCCAGGAGGCCGAAGCCACACTCAGGCTCATCAAAAGCCACAAGAACTGGGTGGCGCAATACCAGCAAGTAGCTACGCAAGTAGACGACGCCGAAGTATTGCTCGACTTTTTCAGAGAAGGCGAAGTATCTGAAGAAGAACTCGACCAGAAATACAACGAAGCGTTGGCTGCGGTAGACGAGCTCGAATTCCGCTCTACCCTCAACAGGCCCGAAGACGAGTTGGGCTGCCTGCTCCAGATCAATGCAGGCGCCGGCGGCACCGAAGCCTGCGACTGGGCCGATATGCTGTACCGCATGTACCTCATGTGGGCCGAAAGCAAGGGTTTCAAAGTGACGGAACTCAACGTACAGGCCGGCGACGTAGCGGGCATCAAATCTGCCGAACTGGAAATCAACGGCGATTTTGCCTTCGGGCTGCTGCGCGGCGAAAACGGCGTGCACCGGCTGGTGCGCGTGAGTCCCTACAATGCCCAGGGCAAACGCATGACTTCTTTCGCCTCCGTTTTTGTACACCCACTCGTAGATGACAGCATTGATGTGGATGTGAACCCCGCTGATATCGAGTGGGACACCTTCCGCTCAAGCGGCGCCGGCGGACAGCATGTCAACAAAACCGAATCGGCCGTGCGACTGCGTCACATCCCTTCGGGTATCGTGGTAGAATGCCAGCAGGAGCGTTCCCAGCATATGAACCGCGACAAAGCGATGCAGATGCTAAAGTCGAGGCTCTACGAGCTGGAGCTGGAAAAACAAATGGCTGAGAAGGAAAAGCTGGAGGCTACCAAGATGAAAAATGAGTGGGGATCCCAGATCAGGAGTTATGTGCTCGATGATCGCCGGGTGAAAGACCACCGCACCGGCTTTCAGACGAGCCAGACGGATGCCGTGTTAGACGGCGATTTGGATGGATTCCTGAAGGCGTTTTTGATGCACCATGTCACCACGTCATCGTCGTCGTAGGGTGAACGTTTACCGTTCACCCTATAACGACGAAAACGTGGCAAACGGTAAACGTTCGCCCTACGCAGCATTCACCACAGAGGCGAACGTTAAACGTTCGCCCTTCGCAGCATTCACCACAGAGGCGAACGGTAAACGTTCGCCCTTCGCAGCATTCACCACAGAGGCGAACGGTAAACGTTCGCCCTACTTTGCTGAATCCAACACAGCCTTAAACACCTCGGGGTGGTTCAGGGCCAGGTCGGCGAGTACTTTGCGGTTGAGGGTAACGCCGTTTTGAGCCAGCTTGAACATCAACTTGGAATACGTAGTGCCATTGAGGCGGGAAGCGGCATTGATACGGGCGATCCAGAGGGCGCGATAGGCGCGTTTCTTGTTCTTACGGTCGCGGTAGGCGTATTGGAGGCCTTTTTCAACCGTATTTTTTGCTACGGTATACACTTTACCGCGGGCGCCAAAGTAGCCTTTGGCCATCTGCATAATCTTCTTGCGCCGTGCTCTTGAT
>JAEUUQ010000079.1 GCA_016787505.1 Saprospiraceae bacterium
TTCGACGTGCGATAAACCGTGCCTTTAAAAATCGCGATGCGGTGGTTGTGTTGATTAACCACCTCCACCCGGTAAATGGCAATTTTGTGCCCCAGGTGTTCTTCCGTAGCGGTAGCCGTAATGACGTCGCCCGCATGGAGGGGGGCGGTATGTGAAATGGACGTTTCAACCGAAACGGCGTGGTTACCCCGGGAATTGGACGCAAAAGCCAGCGCGCTGTCGGCAAAAGAATAAGCAATGCCACCGTGCGAGATGCGAAACCCATTGAGCATTTCCTCTCTGACGGTCATGCGAAGCACACAACTACCGGGTTGCACCACTAGTCTTTCTATGCCCAGCCATTGGCTGAACGCATCATTTTGGTACATATTATCGACAATCCATTGGGCCTTGTCTTCGTCTGCTATAGTACTCATCGGCTGATTCGTTTTTTTCTGGTTAATGTCTAAGATAGCGGCACAATTGCAAGAAAAAGTATAATTTGGAAAATATTTTCTGCATTCGGGCAGCGAATGAGTCGTTTTGTGTCTCATGAGAGAGACAGCCCAGGCAGAAAAAAGAGAGGGGGATGTACATCCCGGTCAACATATCTACGTTCAGATCGTTATAAAATAGTAGCCAATTAACGCCATATCTGTGACGGAAAGCGAAATGATCAAGGGCTGTATGCGGGAAGACCGGCTTTGCCAGCAAGAGGTTTTCCATCGCTATGCGAGCAAAATGTTCGCTATATGCCTGCGTTATGCGCGTCACCGAATGGAAGCGGAAGACATATTACAGGATGCCTTTATAAAGGTATACGACAATATCGGCCAGTTTGAAGCCAAAGGATCTTTCGAAGGATGGATCCGCCGGATTGTGGTAAATACTGCTTTGAAGAACTATAGCCGGAAGAGTTTCGCCAGCGAGCAAATTGGCATGGAAAACCTGCCAGATCCTGCTATCGAACCGACTATTTACGACCATCTCAACGAGGAAGAGCTACTTGCGCTGATCGCATCGCTACCTCATGGCTATCGCGTGGTGTTTAATCTCTACGCTATTGAAGGATACAGCCATAAGGAAATAGCCGACATGCTGGAAATCCAGGAGAGTACCTCCCGGTCTCAGTTGGTCAAGGCGCGCAAGATGCTCCAGACATTAATTGAGGAAACACAAAAAATTGCCGTATGAAACGTCGCCACGAGGTAGACGACATATTTAAGCATAAGTTGGAGCACCACACGGTGCCCCCTCCCCCCGATATGTGGGATCGCATTGCGCAGGTGCGCGAAAAGCGCGCTTATCCCCGTATGCTGCCGGGGCGCCTTATCATTGCCGGAAGTGCTGCTATTTTGGTACTGTCTCTGGCTGCAGCGTGGCGGTTGTATCAACAGCCGGCCAACGCACCCCAATTGGGTAATTTCTTTTTATCACCCATTTCTACTGAAGTCCCTGCCTCCGCTTCCGTTTCTGTGGATACGGATGTGCCTGAACTTGCGCAAGCTGCAGTTTCTACCGTATCGCCGGGCATAGCAATTGCGCGACCGGTGGATAACCTGGAAACGGAAACCACAATAACACTGCCCAGCATTGAGACGCCTGTGAATGCCGATCCGCAAGTGGCGGAAACGACAGCAGATAATCAAACAATTGCTGCTGAATCTACTGACGAAACGCAGGCCTCATTTGCCCGCAATGACTGGTCGCCCTTGGCCCACTTGCCCACCCTGTCGCTTACTTCGCCTCCGATGCCCCTGCCCCAGTACATCAAGTGCGCCCGCTTCGGTGGTAGCACCTGGCGACTGCATCTGGAAGCGCTGGTCGCGCCCGAATTGCCTATGCGCGAATTGCGCCCCAGGCAGATAGAAGCGCAGACTTATGCTCGTTTGCGCCAGCAAACCGAACAGTCCGATTATGCCTTAAGCGCTGCGCTGCGATTGGCATTGGTTTCTGAAAGCGGATGGGTACTCAAAACAGGGCTGCATTACGGCCAGGTTAATGAAAATTTCAGTTTTTTCAATCCCAACGAACAGCGCATTATTATCACGGATATTTACGGCTCCGACGGCCACCTGATCCGCACCGACACGATTGTCGTAAACGGCGCTGAATACAAAGCCGACAACCGCTACCAATGGCTGGATATACCTGTGCTTGCAGGTTATGAAATGGATTTTGGCAAAGTAACATTTGCGCTCAATGCCGGAGCGCATATTAATTTTCTTCTTAGCGCCAACGGACAGTTTCTAGCTCCTGAAGACCTACAACGCCCCGTTAGCTTTGATGGGGAGAGTAATCCCGGCAATCGGGTATTTCGCCCGCGTATCGGTGTGGGGTGGTATGCCAGCATGGGCATATTGTACAACGTAAAACCCGGCTGGCAACTTATGCTCGAACCCGGCTTCCGGATTTATCCCCGTTCTCTCACCCGCAGCCACTTTGACGTGGATCAGCGTTATTTTATTTCCGGAATTAATATAGGAGTTCGCCGAGCTTTGTAAATTTACCGATCAATACCTGCCTAATCATCATTTTAAAGGGTTTATGAGGGTTGATAAGGGATTATGAAGGCTTATGAGGGTATTATATTATCAACCCTCATAATCACTCATTAACTTTCATCAACCCTCATAGGCATTCATAGACATTCATCAATAAAACATCCGGATTATGGCAAAATGGTTTACACTGCTATTCTTTGTAGCTGCCCTACCCATATGGGGTCAGGAAAAAGTGGACGAAGAAATCAACAAATTGATACGCAAACACGGCCTGGAGCAAACACAGGTAATGGAAACGGCTGCTTTGATTACCGATGTATACGGTCCGAGGCTAACGGCATCTCCAATGTTGGATAAAGCAACGGGTTGGGCTGTTGAAACGCTTAAAGGCTGGGGTTTAGAAAACGTACATACCGAAACCTGGGGGCCTTTTGGTCGCGGCTGGGAACTCAAGCACTTTGAAATGCACGCTACGGCGCCCAATTATTTTCCTGTACTGGCATATCCCAAGGCCTGGTCGCCCTCTACAAAGGGGCTGGTAAAGGGGGAGATCGTCTATTTGGAAGCAGAAACGGAAGAAGAACTCGAAAAATACAAAGGCAAGCTGGGCGGCAAGTTTGTGCTTTTTGATACCCTTCGCGTGGTTAAAGAATGGTTTGACGCACCGGCAACCCGCTATGAAGCCGACGAATTGCTCAATTTGGCCAACGCACCCGCGCCGGTACCTCGTCCTTTCCGCAACTGGGGAGGCGACCGCAGGGGATTCAACGAGCAACTCTGGAAATTACTTGGCGAAGAAAAACCCCTGGCTATCATTGATCGCAGCTACAAGGGCGACCTCGGCACCGTATTCCTGTCGGGCGCCCGCGCTACCGACGGGCGTGCCTGGGAAGACAAAGCAGAGGTCATTCCGCAAGTGACTATGAGCGTAGAGCATTATAACCGCTTGTTCCGCCTGCTCAAAAGGGGCATCCCCGTATCGCTCAGCATGCAAATCGAATCGGCATATTCAAATCCCGACGACGGCATGGAGCGCAATATTATAGCCGAGATACCCGGCACTGACCTCAAGGAGGAGGTCGTCATGTTTGGCGCGCACTTCGACTCCTGGCATACGGCTACCGGCGCCACCGATAATGCTGCCGGTTCGGCAGTGATGATAGAAGTAGCCCGCATATTGATGGAAACGATCAAAGAAAGCGGCGTAAAACCCCGCCGCACCTTGCGCCTGGCGTTGTGGACGGGCGAAGAGCAGGGCCTTTACGGCTCTCGCGGGTATGTAAAGCAGCACTTTGCAGAAACGGACAACATGGGTAA
>JAEUUQ010000106.1 GCA_016787505.1 Saprospiraceae bacterium
CCTAACTTTGCACCTCGATAACATTCTTTCACATAAAACAACCATACCGATGGGAAGAGGAGATAAGCGTTCCAAGCGCGGAAAAATTTGGAGGGGTTCTCATGGCAACACCCGTCCGAAGGCAAAGAAGAAGCAAACAACTACTACAACAACAACTGCGACTTCCGGCAACTAATGAAAAAGCGGATACCTCTGAAAATAGGGCATCCGCTTTTTTGATTTAGAAGAGTAATGGTATCAAATTTACAAACCGTTCTTTTCATCGGGATTTGAATCCAGGATATGCCGCACAAATGCCGGGTCAACTTCCAATACCCGGGCGATAGTTGTGTCGTCAAACCCTTCTTTGTGCATATTTGTAATAGTTTTTAGTTCCACCGACGAGCGTCGCCATTGCATAGCCGTTTTTTGTCATGCTGGACAAAGTGCGACAACCCCTGCCTTTTTCCTTCAAACCCGGGCTTCAGCCCGGGGACTGGGCCAAAACTAACTGCTTAATTCTCTTAATTTTGTACCCTCGCATAAACAACCGCCCCTTCATTCGTGTTAACATATATTCGAGAAAATTACGTCATCCATAATGATAGCATTAAAACCCTTTAAGGGAAACTTCCAAGCGATCGCCAACGATCCCCTCCAGGTTAAGATATACACATTGCAAAATGGGTTGAAATTATATCTCAGCGTAAACCGCCACGAACCCCGAATCTTTACGAACATAGCCGTGAGATCGGGTTCTAAACAAGACCCTTCAGAAACTACCGGCCTTGCCCACTACATGGAGCATATGTTGTTTAAAGGAACCAGCCGGATCGGCGCCCTCGACTGGGAAACTGAAAAGGTATTGCTGCAAAAAATCTCCGACCTTTACGAACAGCATCGCAAAACCACCGATGAAGAAACCCGCAGGGCCATTTACGCAGAAATAGACCGCGTATCCGGGGAGGCTGCCCAGCTGGTTGCCGCCAATGAATACGACAAACTGGTTAGCGCTATCGGCGCCAAAGATACCAATGCCTATACCTGGGTTGACCAAACGGTTTACGTCAACGATATCCCGGCCAACGAACTGGAGCGCTGGATGCAACTCGAATCAGAGCGCTTCAGCATGATGGCTTTGCGCCTGTTTCATACCGAGCTGGAGACGGTATACGAGGAATTTAATATCAGCCAGGACCGCGACTTTAGGAAGGTATACAATGCGCTTCGCGAGTCGCTATTCCCTTCACATCCATACGGTACCCAAACGACGATCGGCAAGAGCGAACACCTCAAAAACCCCTCCCACGTCAATATTCAGTGGTATTTCAGTACATACTACGTGCCCAACAATATGGCCATCGTATTGGCCGGCGACTTTGATCCTGACGAAGTAGTGGCCTTGGCGGAGCGCTATTGGGGTTCCTACGAGCCCAAAACATTGCCGCCGTTTAATTGTGAAGAGCAACCTTCTCTTTCGCAACCCGTACGCCGCGAAGTATTGGGCCAGGAAGCTCCGCATGTCGAGTTAGCCTGGCGGCTTGCCGGCAGCGCCACCGACGAACCGCTTATGTTGTCGCTTATCAAAGGCTTGCTGTATAACGATCAGGCCGGTTTGCTCGATACCGACCTCAACCAGCAGCAACTCGTATTGGAATCGGAGGCCTGGGGTTGGTTTTACGCCGATTATTCGGTGCTGGGCCTTTTTGGCAAACCCCGCGAAGGCCAGACGCTCGAAGAAGTTGAGCAGTTGATGCTCCAGGTAGTTACCCGGCTTCAAAAAGGCGATTTTGACAACTGGCTTATTGAAGCCGTGATCAACAATATGCGCCTGTCGCAAACCAAAGCCTGGGAGCAAAACCGCCATCGCGCGGAAGCCATGACCACTGCGTTCATACTTGATATCAACTGGCAACGATATGTAGACCGCCTGCAGTGGATGCGCAAGGTCACCAAACAGCAAATCGTCGATTTTGCGATTGAACGCCTGCGGGCTGACAATTACGCCGTAGTATACAAACGCCAGGGGACGGATCCCACTGTAGTCAAAGTAGATAAACCTCCTATTACGCCGGTGGCTCTGCAGCGCGACACAGAGTCGGACTTTGCCCGCAATTTCCTGCAATTTACCTCTCCCCGTCTGCAGCCGCATTTTGTGGACTTCGACACCCGTATCCAGACACTGAAACTGGCCGGCGGTATTACGTTCGACTACGTGCAAAATGAAGACAATGACTTGTTTCGCCTCGATTTTGTCTTCGAAATGGGCAAGTCGAGCGATCTGCTGATGAGCCTGGCATTGCAGTACCTGCCTTATCTGGGCACTTCGCGTTATTCGGCCACCGAGTTGCAAAAAGAATTTTTCCGCCTGGGGCTTGCCTTCGACGTATTCACCCACGAGCATCGCACCTACATTTCGCTAAATGGACTGGAAAGCTCCTTTGAAGAAGGCTTGCAACTGGTAGAGCACGTTTTGTCGGATGTGCGCCCCGACGAGCAGGCGCTGCGCAACGTGGTAGCCGATATTTTGACAACAAGAGAAAACAACAAACGCGACCGCAATGTCGTATTGCGCGATGCCCTTGGGAGTTATGCCCGCTACGGAGCCAATTCTCCGTTTACTTACCGTTTATCTGAAGAAGCGTTAAAAACAATTAATCCGGTAGAGTTGGTCAGGATTATTCAGTCGCTGATCACCTTCGAACACAATATTTATTTTTACGGAAATCGCCCGGCACAAGAAGCGGCTACCCTATTGGAGCGACATCATCAGGCTCCGGCTGTTCGCCGGCCCGTATTGCCCAATAAACATTTCCCGCAACTGCCAACGGAATCAGACAAAGTGTATTTCCTCGATTTTCCCATTGTGCAAACCGACGTGATGCTCTTATCAAGAGGTACGCCCTTCTTTAACCTCGAAGAGCACCTCATGCGCGAGTTGTACAACGAATATTTCGGCTATGGGCTTTCTTCCATTGTCTTCCAGGAGATCCGTGAATCCAAGGCCCTGGCTTATGCTACTTATGCCTACTATAGCTCGCCACGCCGCAAGGACCATTCCCACTACCTCCAGGCTTATGTGGGTACACAACCCGATAAGCTGAGCGATGCGCTGCCTGCCATGTTTAACATTATCGAACAAATGCCGGTAGTAGAGGCGCAAATTGAATCCGCCAGGCAATCCCTCATCAAGCAGATCGAAAGCGAGCGTATCCCCCCTGCTAATATATACTGGGAAGCCTTGTCAAACTGGGATCTGGGCCACGACGGCGACCTTCGCCGCCCGCTTTATCATCGCATGAAAGAAACCACGGTGAGCGATTTCCTGCAATTCCACCAGAATTACGTAAAAGGCCGTTCTTTCCACCTCATTTTGATGGGCAGCAGGGAGCAGATCGATTTATCTTACCTCGATAATTTTGGAGAGCTGGAAGAACTCAAGCTCGAGGATGTGTTTGGGTATTGATGAGAATTATTGCATGCTTATGACATTTTTATGGTTTTTTGTTTTCTTAATAATTGATAATCAAAACATTGAAAAATAATTAAATAAAAAACATGTCCGACATACCGGCTAAAATGTAATTACAATTCACTTGGCAATTGCTGATTTTTGTAAGGTCAAAAAGTATCATTGCAAAAATGAAGCATATGAAAACGCTAAGATCCAATGCCACTGATTTCCTTCGCAATCTTCCCTTGTTTCAAACGTTGAACGAAAACGAGTTGAAGCAGGTTGAAGAGATGTCTACGCTGAAGCACTGCATTAAGCAGGAGGTGATATTTGAGGCCGGCGCGGCTTCTCAAGCGGTATATTTTTTGATCAAGGGTATTGTGAAAATCGGCGCGGTGTATGATGACGGCCGCGAGGTAATCAAGCACGTGCTGTACCCAATGGCTATGTTTGGCGAACTCAGCCTGGTAGGAGAAGAACGCCGTCAGGATACCGCCATTGCGATGGAAGATACACAGTTATATATTATCAAGGCAGAGGCGTTCAGGAAGCTTATGCAGACAAATCCCGATTTGTCGATGCGTCTGCTCACTTTAATCGGCAACCGGCTTCGCCGCACCGAGTCGAGGCTGGAGTCGCTTATTTTGAAAGACGCCCGCGAACGCATCATCGACTTTTTACGCGATTCCGCCATCAAGCAGGGCAAACGAATCGGTTACGAGATGTTGATAAAACATTGCCTTACCCAACAGGATATAGCTAATATAACGGGCACTTCCCGACAAACGGTGACTTCTGTGCTCAATGACCTGAAAAAGTCTAACCTCATTTATTTCAATCGACGGAGTATTCTCATCAGGGACCTGGCGAAGCTTAGCTAGACTGTACGACTGTACGACTGTACGACTGTGCGACTGTACGACTGTACGACTGTACGACTGTACGACTGTGCGACTGTGCGACTGTACGACTGTACGACTGTACGACTGTACGACTGTACGACTGTACGACTGTACGACTGTACGACTGTACGACTGTACGACTGTACGACTGTACGACTGTACGAC
>JAEUUQ010000126.1 GCA_016787505.1 Saprospiraceae bacterium
GCCGGATTGATCCAATTCTACATCCAGTCCGCAGCTAAACTCTATTTTTTCACCGGTAAAATCATCAATTATCGTTAGCGTATCAAGCAGTTCAGTGGCGAGGTCAATTTCATACCAGTTCTCAACTTCCCGGGCAAAGTATACCTTTTTGTTTTTCCGGTCTTCTGTGATGCCCCTGATCACCGTACCTCGTTGGGAGGCGCTGAGATTAACGGCGAGATATGATTTCACAAGGTTTTGCTGGCTCTGTATGATTTCAAAACCTGTGTCCAGGCCCAAAAGTATCGTTTTGGTAAAATCGGTAGCTGCGGCGCTGGTGATTAACTGATTAGGGACAATAAAAGGAGAATAATCGAGTATGGCTCCTGTGCGGGTAATACAACGCAACTCCTCAATAACCGGATACGCGCGAAATAAAGTAGTAATGGCAAATATCAGGTTTCCGGAGTGGTCCTCCCATAAATACGCGTAAAATTGATCGCTGGAAAGGCCGTGTGCCCATTCGAAAAACTGATTAGCCTGGTTATACACAAAGATACCCGGCCGGCCGGCAAGTGTAGTCCAGATCCGCCCGCTTCTGTCTTCGTACAATATATAATTTTTGACCACATTTCCGGGGATGGGATCGATACATTCATAATCTCCCAGAGAAAACTGCTTTACCATATTTCCTTTGGTATCGAATACCATCAGGCCTTTTTCTGCATAATCTACCCAAAACAAATCATTTGCCGCGCGGATGAATTTGATTTCCGCACTGGGATTAATATAGCCGGCCCGCACACGCAACACATTGACGAATACACCTTTGCGATATTCAAAAATACCCATGCTTTTCTGACTGACTGCAGCCACATAAATTCGTCCTTTGTTATCTACGTGGAAGCTTCTCACCAGGCCGTTGATTCCCTTGCCGGGGACGAGGTCAACCCGCGTATTTTCGTAGGTAAGCGGGTTAAAAATATCAAAAAACAGAGGGTTTTTATTATAAAAAATAACAATATTTCCATCTGCATCCTCTTCCAGCGCTTCGATATTGTTGCCTGAAATATAGGGATTTGCCTGGCCTTCGGGATTATTATCGAATACCGTAAAAGAGTAGCCGTCAAATTTATTCAGTCCATTTTCGGTAGCTATCCATACAAAGCCCGATCGGCTGACCAAAATGTCGGTAACAAGCCTGTCGGAAAGGCCTTGATCGAGTGAGTAGTATTCGGTTTGGTATTTTTGGGCATGCAAAAATTGCGGCAGCACGAGCAACAATGCCGTAAAGCAGAAGCCGTTAAAAATGCTGTCAAAAGGTTTGAACATCCGCGTGTAATTAAAACAGTGTCTGGTTTTATGTTCAGATTTTACCGTCTATCTTCTTTTTGATCACTTCGGCTTTGCTGTTCACTTCCAGCTTCTTGTAAATTTTCTTGATGTGATCGCGAACTGTTTCCAGTGAGATCAGGTATTTGTCGGCGATCAATTTGTAGCTAAGGCCGTCAACCAGCCCCTGTACGATTTGTTCCTGGCGCGGAGTAAGCAGGTCTTCCGGATCCTGCTTTTTGGGCGCAAAATAATCGATGACCTTTCGTGCAATTCCTGGCGACATAAACGCGCCGCCGTTGTGTACCGTGAATATAGCCTCTCTGATAGTATGCAAATTGCTGCGCTTGGAAATATAGGATACAGCACCGGCACACAGCGCTTTAAATATATGGTCGGCATCATCAGATGCGGTCAACATGATGATGTTTAAATCAGGAAAATCTGCCTTGATATGTCTAATACCTTCCAGCCCCGACATACCGGGCAGGTTGATATCCAGCAATAAAATATTAATCTGGTTAACGGCTGATAATTCCAAAAGGAACTGTTCAACGGAATTAGAGGTCAGGACAACCTTTACATCGGGCTGTACAGTTAAGAAGCGTAACAAATTCTCTAACACTAATGGTTCATCTTCTACGATGCCCAGATAGATCATGGTGTATGGGTTTCTCCGGTATTTAAGCCATTCCGCCGGTATTTTACATTCCTTCAAAACTTGCCGGTTGAAAAGCAGAGGCTAATTTAAAACATAATTTAGTCTAATCAAAATCTTATGTAGCGTCAATTTTTGATAAGTCCTTTGCAAACTGGGTTAAAATACCGATTTTGGAGGTACAAATCAAAAAACTTCGTTTATGCTTCGTTCACACATTGCCGGTATAGGGTCTTACGTACCGGAACGCGTTGTTACCAATGACGAACTGGCCCAACTCATGGACACTTCAGATGAATGGATTCAGGAACGTACGGGTATCAAAACGCGCCATTACGGCAAAAAACACAAAGAGACTTCGACTACGATGGGCGCCAGAGCTGCGGAAATTGCTATTAGCAGGGCGGGTATCTCAAAAGACGACATTGATTTTATCATATTTGCCACGCTGAGCCCCGATTATTATTTTCCCGGCTGCGGCGTTTTGCTGCAAAGAGAATTGGGCATTACCAACACTGAATGCGGCGCCTTGGATATCAGGAATCAGTGCTCGGGATTTGTCTACGGTCTTTCTATTGCCGATCAGTTTATCAAAACAGGGATGTACAAAAACATCTTGCTGGTAGGCGCCGAAATGCACTCTATGGGGCTTGACTACAGCACGGAAGGGCGCAATGTGACCGTTATTTTTGGCGATGGCGCGGGAGCGGTTGTTATTCAGCCCACCGAAGATGAAAACAAGGGGGTGCTTTGTACTAAACTGCACTCCAACGGCACCTATGCCGAAAAACTGGCTTTTATCAATCCGGGCGCTCATGGTGGATACCATCTTGATAAAATGGGTGAATCCGTCGATTTCGGGTATGGGAATGATGAATTTGGGGGTATTTTTGTCACCCAACATATGGTTACCCACCGGCAGCTTTTTCCCTACATGGATGGACAGTTTGTGTTTAAAATGGCTGTGGTGAAATTCCCTGAGGTGATCAAAGAAGCGCTGGACAGCGTGGGTCTGAGTCAGTCGGATATCAATATGTTCATTCCCCACCAGGCGAATTTGCGAATCAGCGCTTTTGTGCAACACAAATTGGGCTTGGGCGATCACCAGGTTTGGAACAACATCCAGCGCATAGGCAATACCACTGCCGCCTCTGTGCCTATAGCGCTATGTGAAGCAGTCGAAGCCGGCGCTGTAAAACCCGGCGATCTGGTGTGCCTGGCTGCTTTTGGCAGCGGTTTTACCTGGGCATCCGCGCTTATTCGTTGGTAATAAATCGCAAAGGCCGCTAACGCGCTTTGCGGCCTTTGCGGTTTGTTTATTTTGTGCATATCAACTATGTCTTTTCTTGCGTTGTTGTGTAAATTGTTCAAACCAAAACAATGAAGCCGACAATCTGGATTTCGCTATTCTTGTGCTGCTCGATACTAAGGCCTGGCCTCGCACAGCAAAAACCGCCCGAAAACGACAAAGAATTTGAAGAAGCCTATGCCTGGCGGATCCGGCAGGAATTCCTCAACGACGTTTATATTCCCAAAGACCTCACAGAAGCGTTTATCCAATTCAACAAATTGATCGAAAAGCCTGCAATAGAAAAGTTCAAAAACATGGCCGAACCAGATGCTGCCCGCAAACTGCATTTCAGTTTTGGCCGTTGGATCATCCACAATTGGGGATTCTACGGAGGCTCCAGGTTTTCTCATTTTCTGAAAGGCCTGGGCATTCATCACCCCGACGATATGGCGCAATTTGTGATTGTGAGCTACCACCGCAATCTCAACCGCAAGCCGCTGGACGTCAAAGCGCAAATTACTCATTATCAAGAAAAAAGGGCCAAAGAAAACGAAGAGAAGCTAAAAAAAGGCAAGGTAATTCACCAGGAAACCCGCAAGAAAAAAGGTTAGCAGACAAATTGACTTCTTTGTATCACACAGATATCTTCACGGCCCGGCAGCGCATGAATGACTGGGGAAAAAGTCGTGTCCCTTTCCTTTTTGTCATAGACTATGAGATGGACCACCCCATCGTGATCCCCCTTTCTGAAATCGACTCCGCCGATGTTCGATATGACGTAAACGGCATTAGCAATTCCCCAAAAACCGAAGAACCTCCCCCTCATCTCGTTTTTGAAAGCTATCCAATAACTTTTTCCGAATACCTGCGCGCATTCAACCTGGTTCAATATCACTTGCACGCCGGCGATACCTACCTGCTCAACCTGACCTTTCCCACACCTATAATAACCAATATATCCACCCGGCAAATTTTTAATGCTGCAAGCGCGCCATACCGGCTTTGGCTAAAAGACCGGTTTGTAGTCTTTTCTCCCGAATGTTTTGTACGCATCGAAAACGGGATTATTTCTTCTTATCCTATGAAAGGCACCATTGCCGCACACCTGCCCGGCGCCGAAACCCAATTGATGGAAAATGCCAAAGAGAAAGCCGAACACGCTACAATCGTAGACCTCATTCGCAACGACCTGAGCATGGTAAGCAACGAGGTGAGGGTAACCCAATTTAGATACATAGAAGAAATCCAGGCCCATACCGGGCCCTTGTTGCAAACCAGCTCGCATATCAGCGGAAGGCTCCCTGATTCCTATGCCGATACAGTAGGCGATATATTGTTTCGGCTACTTCCCGCCGGCTCAATTAGCGGCGCGCCCAAGCAGAAAACTATAGAAGTCATCCGGGCTGCAGAGCGACAGGCCCGCGGCTACTATACCGGCGTTTTCGGGGTATTTGACGGGGAGCGGCTGGATAGTGCCGTGATGATCCGCTTTATAGAGCAAACCCCATCCGGTTTGGTTTTCAGAAGCGGTGGTGGCATTACAGCCAATAGCATAGCCGAAGAAGAATACGCTGAATTGGTACAAAAAGTGTACCTGCCACTACACCAATTCTCCCCTTCCGCAGTTGTAAAAAAGTAAGTATGTCGCTACAACCGTTCTTACTGGAATCCATACGCCTGCACGATGGCCGAATACCTTACCTCAAGTGGCACCTGCAACGAATTTACCGTTCCAGAAAAATACTGTGGGGCTTATCCGATTACTTTTCGCCCTATCCTATTTTGGAAGCCGCTGCCGCATTTCCCATGGGAATTTACAAAATGAGGCTGCTCTATAGCGATACCATTCACGAAATAGACATCACCCCCTACGCTATCCGCCCCGTGTTTTCCTTGCAATTGATCGACGCCGGGGCACTGGTCTATGACCACAAATACGCCGACCGAAGCGCTTTGCAGCAACTTGTCCTACAGCGTGGAGGCGCTGATGACGTACTTATGTATCGAGAAGATCAAATCACAGACAGCTCCTATGCCAACGTGGCTTTTTATGACGGCGCCACCTGGTATACCCCTTCTGGGCCCTTACTTCAGGGCGTGCAGCGCAGCCGGTTCATTTCTGCAGGCCTGCTGAGCCCGCTCAATATCAAGATACAAGACATTGGACGTTTTCAAAGTGCCAAGCTCATCAATGCCATGATGACCTGGGAGGAAAGTCCGCTGATTCCAACCTTAAAAATTTTTGAACCCAGGTAAAGAAAACGTAACTGTTTAGTAGGGTTTAGTGCATGCGCAGTTTAGCGATTGGGTTTAGCAAATTCGTTAACTAAACATACAGCTAAACCCTAACGCTAAACCCAATCGCTAAACCCTACTAAACAGTTACAATAAAACATTTATATTTATACTGGAAATCAGATACCTAAAGCCATAATACCATGAGGTTTCGCCTTCTTATCGCTATCCTTGCTTTGTTCATAGCACCCCTAAGCCATGCCTCTTCTTCTCGCCCGCAGGAGGTATACACCGGCATCTATCTGATGAATCTGTACGATCTGGATATCAACCAGTATTCTTTTTATGCTGATTTTTATCTGTGGTTTCGCTGGAAAGGAGACCTTGACCCCACGAATATCGAGTTCGTGAATGCGGTTGAAAAATGGGGTTTTACTCAAAATATGTTTTACGATACCGCGAGGGTGCTACCAGATGGTTACTCCTACAACGGCATGCGGGTAGAAGGCCGTTTTTACCACGCTTTCGAACTAAGTAGTTTTCCACTAGACCGGCACAAACTTGATATCCGATTTGAAAATGTAGACCACCCGCTCGATTCGCTGGTATATATTCCCGATACTGCTGCCTCCCTGATGAGACACGATTTTATCGTACCCGGGTGGAATATCGGAACAGGTACCATGCGGACGCATTCTAATTTTTACCAGACTAATTTTGGAGAAACAGACATCGACGGAGATACGTTCAGCAATTTCACTTTCCAGCTTATCATTTCCAGGCCCTTGAGCTATTTTCTGCTCAAACTGATGTTGCCTTTATTGGTAGTCATTATTGCCAGCCTTGGCGGTTTGCTTATTCACCCCAGTTATATCGATGCGCGTATTTCGCTGCCAATCGGCGGGCTTTTGAGCTGCGTATTCCTACAACAATCATACAGCGATGCCATCCCCGACGTAGGCTACATGGTACTCATGGACAGGATTTACCTACTCTCCTATATATTAATCGCCGTAATTATGCTTAGGGTAATCGTGGTAGGCAACGCCACCGCCTGGGGAAAATACGACAACGTGGCTGTACTATGCAGCAGTGACCGCCGGCGCTCTTTTTGGCTATTGATAATTTATTTGATTATCAGCTTAATATTGGTTTTATTAGCTTAATATTCATGGAGCTAACCCAACATCAAAAATCAATCCTCCTGGTTGACAATATCAAAAAGCGTTCCTGCGCCGCCGCGCCCGGGCAGTGCAATTCCCAGATGCCGGTATGCTTTTTCAGTGGCTTCGCGGCCTCGGGGCGTGCGTTGCAGATAACCTTCCATAATTAAAAAAGGTTCGTGGACTTCCTCGATGGTGCCTGCTTCTTCACCAACTGCGGTGGCGATAGTAGTGAGTCCCACCGGTCCGCCTTTAAATTTGTGTATAATGGTGGTTAAAATGCGGTTGTCCATTTCATCAAGCCCTCCTTCGTCTACATTGAGGGCTTCCAGTCCAAATTTGGCGATTTCTACATCTATGGTGCCGTCGCCTTTTATTTGAGCGAAATCGCGGATGCGTCGCAGCAAGGCATTGGCAATGCGGGGAGTGCCTCGGCTTCTGCGGGCGATCTCGTAGGCGCCTTCGTTGGTTATACTTACATTGATAATACCTGCCGAGCGATGAATGATCTTCATCAGGGTATTGACATCGTAATAATCGAGCAGGCAGTTGATGCCAAAGCGGGCCCGCATGGGGGCCGTGAGCAGACCCATTCGCGTGGTGGCGCCCACCAGCGTAAAAGGATTCAGGCTGATCTGAATACTGCGCGCATTAGGCCCGCTATCGATCATAATATCGATTCGATAGTCTTCCATAGCCGAATACAGGTATTCCTCTACGACCGTATTTAGCCGGTGTATTTCGTCGATAAACAGCACGTCGCCCGCGTCCAGGTTGGTGAGCAACCCGGCCAGGTCGCCGGGTTTTTCCAAAACGGGCCCCGACGACATTTTAAGGCCGGCGCCCAATTCATTCGAGATAATGTGCGACAGAGTGGTTTTGCCCAGTCCGGGAGGGCCGTGCAGCAGTACGTGGTCGAGGGCTTCGCCGCGCTGGCGGGCAGCGGCGATAAATACCTGCAGGTTTTCTACGATCCTGGGTTGGCCGCTAAATTCATCAAGCGCCTTTGGGCGAAGCGATTTTTCGACCTGCTTGTCATCTGCATGTAGCGCTCCCTCCTTGGGATCGAAATTGGTATCCATGATTGTTTTTATATGCGGTCAATGTTGGTGGGGGGCCTCGCCTTGCCAAATCACAACGCCCCGCGAACCCGGCTCCACCCGTTGCAAACACTTCGCGGTATCGGGTCCTTCGTCTTTACACACCAAACTGCCCTGGCAATCGTATAAAAATACGTTATCGCCTTTGAGCAAATAAGCCCAGCCGTTGGTGCGGTAGGGATATTTGAGCACCTGCACGGCGCGATGCGTTTTTACGGCATCGCGTAGCCAGGGCGTATCCTCAATGCGAGTTAGATCCAGACATTCCTTCGCCTGTGGTTTTGAATCTTTGTTCACTTGCCAGCAGGTAATACGCACGGCTTTGTCTTCTGCCATGCATATGCTTACTGCTTCCACCACTTCATAATCAAACTGAACAAGTTGACCGGCTGCCGGGTTGGCGCCTGTTACGGCAAATTCTATAGGGAGTAGTTTTTCGCCTTTATCGGTCACAATCAGCAAGCTACAGCCATCGAGGCCGGAGAAATCCTGTACTTCACCCCAAAAGCGGCAGGCGCCGTTGGCCGATTTATTCGTATGACACCCTGCTATAAGGAACACGAGCGCCAGCAAACCTGTAATCCATCTTGCATGCATAAGTTTTTGGCAGTTATTTTTTTCGCAAAAGAACTTACCTTTGTGCGGCTTTTAAAAAAGTTGATAACAAAATAACTAAAAAATATGAGCGGAGCAAAAGTAACGATTGCGAACGGGAAATTGCAGGTACCCGACGAACCGATTATACCTTTTATTGAAGGCGACGGCACAGGGCCCGATATTTGGGCAGCTTCGGTGCGCGTATTGGATGCTGCAGTAGCAAAAGCATACGGCGGCAAGCGCAAAATTCACTGGAAAGAAGTCCTTGCCGGCCAAAAGGCATTCGACTCTACAGGCGAATGGTTGCCGCAAGAAACGCTCGACGTCATAGAAGACAACCTTATTGCTATTAAAGGCCCGCTGACCACGCCGGTTGGCGGCGGTATACGCTCGCTCAACGTAGCCCTGCGCCAGCGCCTCGACCTGTATGCCTGCGTGCGTCCGGTACAATATTTCGCAGGTGTTCCTTCTCCCGTGAAACAACCCGAGCTGGTGGATATGATCATCTTCCGCGAAAATACGGAGGATATCTACGCCGGTATCGAATACCTGCACGGCACCGCCGAGCTAGACAAGCTGAAAAAGTTTCTACTCGAGGAGATGGGCGTCAAATCTATCCGTTTTCCCAATACGGTTTCACTGGGCATTAAACCCGTTTCGATAGAAGGAACAGAACGCCTGGTACGCGCTGCCATCGAATACGCTATCGACAACCAAAAACCATCGGTAACCCTGGTGCACAAAGGCAATATCATGAAATACACCGAGGGTAAGTTCAAGGAATGGGGTTATGCATTGGCCGAGCGTGAATACGGCGATAAAACATTCACTTGGGCGCAATACGACCGCATTGCAGCGCAAAATGGACAAGATGCCGCTGATGCAGCTCAAAAAGAAGCGGTAAGCCGTGGCGCCATCATAGTAAAAGACGTAATCGCTGACGCTTTCCTCCAGCAGATTCTCACTCGCCCCTCCGAATACGGTGTTATTGCTACGCTTAACCTCAACGGCGACTATATTTCGGATGCACTGGCCGCCCAGGTAGGCGGTATCGGTATTGCTCCTGGCGCCAATATCAACTATGTAAACGGCTGCGCTATTTTCGAAGCTACGCACGGCACCGCGCCCAAATATGCAGGGCTGGACAAAGTAAATCCGAGTTCGGTAATCCTGTCGGGCGAGATGATGTTCCGCTATATGGGCTGGAAAGAAGCCGCCGACCTGATCGTAAAGGCTATGAATACCGCCATCGGCAAAAAGCGCGTTACTTACGATTTCCACCGTTTGATGGAAGGCGCTACGCTGCTGAAGTGCTCGGAATTCGGGACGGAGTTGATTGAGAATATGTGATGTGCTGATGTGCTGATGTGCTGATGTGCTGATGTGCTGATATTATTAATAAAAAAATGGCTGTCTTCGAATAATTTCAAAGGCAGCCATTTTTTGTTGTCACCTTGTCACGCGTCACCTTGTCACGCGTCACCTTGTCACCTACTTGGTAATTACCAGCGGCTTCACATTCGTGCCCATATCGGTGCTGATCCGGACGTAGTATTGTCCGGCGGGCAGGTTTGTCGCATCAAATGTGAGCGTTTCGTTTTGCAGGTTTTCCAACTGCCGCACGTGTAGTGTCCTGCCTGTGCGATCGCTAATAGTGACGCGCACGTCGCTAACCCTGTCGAGTTCGAGCTGCACGTTAAACGATTCTGCGGCGGGATTAGGGAATACCTTTGCGAAAGTCTCTTTTACGATAGCCTCATTGACACCCACGATAGCCGGACCGTCGATATCGGGATTGTTGCCGATGTGCATGCGCACTACGGCTTGTAGGTCAAAGCCGAAACCCGCAGTAAAGAAATCGGGCGCGATATCCTGTCCCAAACCTACCATCGTAGCATAACGCGATTGCTGAAGCGAGTCGGAAATGAAATTCATGGCGCTATAGTTCAGCGTATCTCCGGCGAGCATAAAGCACCGCTGCGCGTCATCGGTCACGTAGTGAACCATCAACAGGTAATAAGCGTCGTCCTCCAGCGGAAGCGTATTTCCGTCGAGATCTATAGGAATTGTGATAATCTGGTTGCTTTCCGTGCCGTCGAAGGTGTAGGAGTTGAATAGCAGGGGGCCCTGGCCGTATTCTTCCGGGTTGGCGCGGCCGTTGCCGTCGGTGTCTCCATCCCATTTAAAGATATAAGTACTTACCGCTCTGCCTGTGAGCTGGCTGGCGTTAGATACGCCGAAAGAAATATAGCGGGCAAACCAGCCCTCGCCGTTGGGTGTGTGGAAGCAGTTGCCAAGCATATAGCTATTCTCTCCACTGGGCGCTACGTTGCGGGTGGAGCCGAATTCTTTGGCAAAAGTAGTATCAGAGACGGCAAAACGCCAGCCTATT
>JAEUUQ010000147.1 GCA_016787505.1 Saprospiraceae bacterium
GATGACGCCATAAGCTCCAAATAAAAACATAGTAGCCGCACATAGACCGGCCACAGAAAACGCGATTACTGCCGTGACAAACCATCCAGCGATTACATTGACTACCCCGGCAACCCGGAATACGGCACTGTCGCGACCCCAAGCGCCGTCGGCCAGCGATGAACCCATGGCTACCATGAAAGTGACGTAGGTGGTGGATAAAGGCAGTTTGAGGGAGGTAGCAAAGGCGATCAGGCTACTCGCTACGGTAAGATTGACGGCTGCCCGCACGAGGTCGAATGCAGGAGCTTCATGGGCATGTCCGTTTTCTTTGTTGATGTCGAGCTTCTGAAATCTTGTTTCCAGACTTTGCAACCACGGTTGGGGTATGGCCGAGGTCATTGCCTTTCCTACAAGCCTTGTATACCGCACGATACCTCTTGCCACAGCGTTAGAAGAAAATTTTTCATATCCTTCTCCTTGTCGCCCCAGGGAAACTTCTGTATCAGTCACGCTGCGCGCCTTGCGGGATAGCCAAAGTGTAACTACCATGATAACTCCGGCAATTAGTAAAATCAGGGTGTCAGCTTTTACCGGATTGCCAAGCGGCCCCATGGTAAGTTGACCTGCATCGGCGCCCGAACTCAACCAGATTCTAAAACTTTCCAGACCCGCCATGGGCACGCCGATGAAGTTGACCAGGTCGTTGCCCGCGAATGCCATCGCCAATGAGAATGTGCCAAACAAGACGACAATGCGCAGCATGTTGATTTTATAGGCGGAGTGGAGCAATTGCATTAGTAAGGTCCATACCGCAAATGCGCCTAACAACAACAGGTTAGTACGCTCGCCAATCCAGGCTATTGTCGATTTATCAATAAACGAGGTGCCTTTTAAACCTTTGAATATCAGGAAATAAGTGAGCAGGGTAAGCGCCAGACCCGCCCAAATAGCGCCCACTTTAGCAAGCCTTTTTTCATAATGATAAGTAAACAACAACCGGGAAAGGTATTGCACGACCATCCCGCCGATAAAAGCTACTACAACTGAAGATAGTATGGTGGAAATAATAGCCAACGCACTCGATGAGTTGATATAATTAACCAAATTGCCCAGATCTTGCCCCTGCTGGTATATTTTGATGACTGCAACGACAACCGCAGCACCCAATAATTCAAATATCAATGATACGGTAGTGGAGGTAGGCAAACCAAAGGTATTGAACAAGTCGAGTAAAAATATATCGGTGAGCATGACCGCCAGAAAGATGATCATGATCTCCGAAAAGTAAAACGCCTCCGGATTGAGGATGCCTTTGCGCGCCACTTCCATCATGCCGCTCGAAAACGTGGCGCCAATGGCAATACCGATGCTCGCCACTATCATGATGACTTTAAATGGCGCAACCTTAGAACCTATTGCAGAATTGAGAAAATTGACGGCATCATTGGTTACGCCTACGACAAGGTCGGATATGGCAAGTAAACCAAGAAGTATTACTATAAAAAGAAAATAGTCGGCCATGGCTGATATGTCTGTATTTCAGACCTAAAAGTTACGCCGCTTAAGTTAATTGGAAGGTAAGCCAATGTTATGTTTGTGTTAATTGGCAGTCGGCAGTCGGCAGTCAGATCTCAGCGCCGACTGCCGACCGCTACTCATGTATCTTCCCCCAAGACTTGAACATAAAGTAGCCCGACACCGTCGCTATACTTACCATTATCAGTGCCATGGGAATATCGCTGTATATGAAAAATCCAACCGCAAACAAAGCGCCATATACTAAAAAACATCCCGCTACCATGCAGGCAATTTCTAATGGGAGGCGCCCCGGCACGATGTCTTCCTGCTTGAGCGTACCCTCGCCAATGGCGCGGTCGATTACTGGGCGCCAGCCACCCGGGGCAGGTTTGATATGCTTGTAGAAACTGAGCAGCTTGTCGTGGCTCGAAGCAGGGGTGAGCAGGGTAACGACAACCCAGCCTACTGTGGTGATGCCAACTCCCAACACTAGCCGCAAGTGGCTGGGTATGGTTTCGTAGAAGCCCAGTTCGAAGATCAAAGCCACCACAAAAGAGATGATCATCGCTGCGATTTCTGTGTACGCATTGATACGCCACCAAAACCAGCGCAGGATAAATATCAGGCCGGTGCCGGCGCCAATTTGAAGCAGAATATTGAAAGCCTGTAACGCATTTTGGAGATAAAGAGCCAGCACAGAGGCCAGTACCATCAATACGATGGTGGATAGCCTGCCTATGTTGACCAGTTTTTTCTCCGAGGCGTCGGGCGCTATAAAACGTTTGTAAAAGTCGTTGACGATATACGAGGAACCCCAGTTGAGGTGCGTGGCGATGGTTGACATATACGCAGCCAGCAAAGCCGATACCAGCAATCCAATTAACCCGGCAGGCAAGAAGGTAAGCATGGCCGGAAATGCCAGGTCGTCTTTGATCACTACGTCTTTGCTCAGGTTGGGAAAAGCAGCTTTGAGGGAGGCTAAATCAGGAAATATAATGATAGACGTCAAGGCAATGATAATCCAGGGCCAAGGCCGCAAAGCATAATGCGCGATGTTAAAAAACAAGGTGGCCGAGATGGCGTGTTTTTCGTTTTTGGCCGATAACATGCGCTGGGCTACATAACCCCCTCCGCCGGGCTCCGCACCCGGATACCACACGCTCCACCACTGAATGGCGATGGGCAACACAAAAAGCGGCAGGTATTGCGACGGATCGCTAAAGTCGGGCAATAGGTTGAGTTTTCCCGATACGTTGGGGTGTTGTAATAAATTTTGCAAACCACCTACCTGCGGTAGATCAACCAACAATACGGCCGCCCATACCATACCCACCATGGCCAGAATGAACTGGAAGAAGTCGGTCCACAACACCCCCGTCAAGCCCCCCAACGAGGTATAGACCACCGTGATCAGCGAAGCGATGAGGATGGTTTGCATGGGTGATAAGCCCAGCATTACCCCGCCGATTTTGATGGCGGCAAGGGTGACGGTGGCCATGATCATGATGTTGAAAAAGACACCCAGATAAATGGCCCTGAATCCGCGAAGAAATGCCGCCGCTTTACCGCTATAGCGTATTTCGTAAAACTCGAGGTCGGTAAGCACTCCCGATCGACGCCACAATTTGGCGTATACAAATACGGTGAGCATACCGGTGAGCAGGAAAGCCCACCACTGCCAGTTGCCGGCCACACCGTTGTTCCTTACCATGTCGGTGACAAGATTGGGGGTGTCGGCAGAGAAGGTAGTAGCTACCATAGAGATACCCAGCAGCCACCAGGGCATGTTTCGCCCCGAAAGAAAGTATTCGGAGTAGCTTTTCCCGGCTTTTTTGGATACCCAAAGGCCGATAAGCAAGGAAACGGCAAAATATGCCCCAATGATGCTCCAATCGAGTAGTGTTAGTGTCATTTTTCGTTTTGTTTTGATGTTGTGAGTTGTCGGTTGTGAGTTGTCGGTTGTGAGTTGTCGGTTGTGAGTTGTCGGTTGTGAGTTGTCGGTTGTGAGTTGTCGGTTGTGAGTTGTCGGTTGTGAGTTGTCGGTTGTGAGTTGTAAAATTACTAATAAAGATAAGAACCGACAACCCATAACCGACAACCGACAACCTCACAAAAGAAATCGCCAACGGCGAAAGGCTTCAATGGCCTCGTACTCCGCCAACCCCAAAGCGCTATAATATTGCGCGGTAGCCCGGTTGCGGTCTTCGGCGCGTTGCCAAAACTCGCGTTCATCTTCGCCGGGGAATGGGGGGCGGTCTTTTTGCGACTGGTGCATAAAGATGGCCCTGCGCTTTTTTACTAATTCCTGTGGACTAAGCGGTACGGCCATTTCGATCTCATCCACGGGCCACTCGTGCCAGGCGCCGCGGTATAGCCACATCCAGCAGTCGCTGAGCCATTTTTCTGCTTTTAGCCGCTCGAAAGCGGCGAGGATGGCTTCCAGACAAACCCGGTGGGTGCCGTGCGGATCGGCCAGGTCGCCGGCGGCATAAACCTGATGCGGTTGTATCGATCGCAAGAGTTCGACAATGATACTTATATCAGCTTCGCTGACGGGGTTTTTGCGCGTCCTGCCGGTTTCGTAAAAGGGCATGTCGAGAAAATGAATGTGATCGTCGGATAGTCCGCAGAAACGAGCGCCGGCCCGGGCTTCACCCCGCCGGATAAGGCCTTTTATCAGGCGTGTTTCGGGGGTGTCGTTTTGGTCGGGCTGTTTGTTGAGCAGAAACTGGGTCACGTCCCTGCACAATTTTTCACCTTCACCCGTTATAATCGCCTGTGTGAGGCCGAATTCGTGCAAAAACTCGATGTATCGGAAGGCGTCGTGGTCGTGTACGGCGATATTGCCGGAGGTCTGATAGGCTACGTGGACTTCGTGGCCCTGTTCTACCAGACGCAAAAAAGTGCCGCCCATCGAAATAACGTCGTCGTCGGGATGGGGGCTAAAGATGATGACGCGTTTTTTTGCCGGTTTGGCCCGCTCGGGGCGGAAGGTATCATCGGCATGGGGCTTTCCGCCGGGCCAGCCCGTGATGGTGTGCTGAAGTCGGTTAAATATCTTGATATTCAGCGAATAAGAGGAGGCGTATTCAATGATCAGATCACTGAGGTGGTTTTCGTTGTAGTCGGAATCGGTGAGCTTTAAGATGGGTTTGCCTACTTGTTTGGACAACCAAACGACAGCCTTGCAGGCCAGGTCTTCGTCCCAATTGCAAATTCCCACCAGCCAGGGCGACTTGAAACGCGTCAGCTCTTCGGCGGCGCCGCGGTCTATGATGACTTTTACGTTGGGGTGGTTTTGTAGAAATGACGCAGGCACTTGCATGGTGACCGGGCCTTCGACTGCTTTTTGAATAACCCCGGCCTTGTGCTGCCCCCATGCCAACAGATAGATGGTGCGGGCCTTCAGGATGCTACCGATGCCCATCGTAATGGCCCGGTAGGGCACGTCTTCTTCCCGCAGAAAATCTTTGAGCGCATCGAGCCGGGTTATGCTGTCAAGGCGGATAAGCCTGGTTTTGGAGTTTTCCCACGATCCCGGCTCGTTGAAACCTATATGGCCGGTTCTGCCGATGCCAAGCAATTGAATATCAATGCCCCCCGACATATCTATCAACTTTTCGTAGCGCTCGCAATAAGCCTCGACTTCTTCCATCGGCAGCGTGCCGTCGGGAATGTGTATGTTTTCGCGTTTGATGTCGATGTGGTCGAATAAATATTCATTCATGAACCGCACATAGCTCTGTTGAGAACCGGGATCAATAGGGTAGTATTCGTCGAGGTTGAAGGTGACTACGTTGCTGAAGCTTAAGCCTTCTTCTTTGTGCATGCGCACCAATTCGCCGTATACTTTAATGGGAGAGGACCCCGTGGCAAGACCTAAAACGATCTTTTCGCCTTCCTGCTGTTTCTGTTTGATGGCCAGGCCGATAGCTCTGGCGACGTATAATGAGGCTTCACGGGAGTCCTCCCATATTCTTACCGGAAGCTTTTCTTCCGATTTGAACTGGTATTTTAAAACCTGGTTGTCGGTAGGAAGCATATATTTGTTGTTATCGGTTGTCAGTTATGGGTTGTCGGTTCAATAAGTTGCTATTTAAAAATCATTTCGCTGTCAAATATAAAGAACTGATAACAGATAACCGACAACCGACAACAGATAACCGACAACAGAGAACAGTATTTCGCAAAATTCCCTATTTTCGCGCCTTGACAAATAATACACAAGATCCGCGAAACTTTTTTTTGCCTCCGGATCATTATAAATTGAACTAGCTACACAAAACGAATAGCGCAATGGATTACAATCCCCGCGAAATTGAGAATAAGTGGAAGACGTATTGGGAAGAACAGGCGGTGTACAAAGTGACACATAATAGCGATAAACCCAAATTTTATGTGCTGGATATGTTCCCCTATCCGTCCGGCTCGGGCCTGCACGTAGGCCACCCACTGGGATATATCGCCTCCGACATATTTGCCAGATATAAGCGTCTGAGCGGTTTTAATGTGCTGCACCCGATGGGCTACGACGCCTTCGGACTGCCCGCCGAGCAATATGCGATCCAAACCGGCGTGCACCCCGCTGTGTCTACCCAGGAAAATATCAACCGCTATCGCAGCCAATTGGGTAATCTCGGCTTTAGCTACGACTGGAGCCGCGAGATCAGCACTGCCGACCCCCATTATTACAAATGGACGCAGTGGATTTTTCTTCAACTGTTTGAACATTATTACGATAAAAACCAGCAAAAAGCGTTGCCCATTTCCCAACTGATCGTACATTTTGAACGCGAGGGGAATGCAGGACTTCAGGCTGCCGCTTCGCCCCAGGCTCCGTTTTCTGCCGCCGATTGGAAGGCCATGAGCGCCAAACATCGTGATGAAGTGCTGATGAATTACCGCCTGGCTTACCGCAAGGTGACGTATGTGAACTGGTGCGAGGCGCTCGGCACGGTGCTGGCCAATGACGAGGTCAAAGACGGCGTAAGCGAACGCGGCGGTTACCCCGTAGAGCGCAAACCGATGCTGCAGTGGAGCCTCCGCATTACGGCCTATGCGGAACGCCTGCTCAACGATCTGCAGGAACTCGACTGGTCGGACTCCATGAAACGCACCCAGAGCAACTGGATAGGCCGCTCAGAAGGCGCCCAGTTGTTTTTTGCCGTGGCCGGTACCGATCACAAAATCGAAATCTATACCACCCGCGCTGATACTATTTTTGGCGCTACGTATATGGTGCTGGCGCCCGAACACGACTTGGTGCCGGCATTGACCAGCGATGCCCAGCGCGCCGAAGTGGAAGCCTATCTGAAATACGTCAAATCGCGCTCCGAACGCGACCGCATGGCCGAGGTCAAAGAGGTCACCGGCGCCTTCCTGGGCAGCTACGCCGTAAACCCGTTTACCAACGAAAATATCCCGATCTGGATCGGCGAATATGTGCTGAAAGATTATGGCACCGGCGCTATCATGGCCGTGCCCGCCGACGACGAACGCGACCTGCGGTTTGCCCAAAAATTCAACTTGCCGGTGGTGGATATTATCGATAAGTCGATGTACCCCAATGCCACGATTGAAGACAAATTGGGCAAAATGATCAATTCCGGGTTTCTCACCGGATTGGAAGTACCCGACGCGATTGAAACTATCCTGCAGGAAATCGAAAAACGCGAACTGGGCAAACGACAGGTGAATTACAAGCTGCGCGACGCCATTTACAGCCGCCAACGCTATTGGGGCGAGCCCTTCCCGGTGGTTTACGACACCGAAGGAGTAGCCCACGCCATGCCGCTGAGCGAACTGCCGCTGACCCTGCCCGACCTCGACGATTTCAAACCCGCTTCCGGCGTTAAGTCGCCGCTGGCACGCGTCAGCTCCTGGGTAAATCTGCCCAATGGCTGGACCCGCGAAACCGATACCATGCCCGGATTTGCCGGCTCCTCGTGGTATTTTCTTCGTTATATGGATGCCCAAAACGACAGCGAGTTTGCCGGCCAGGAGGCTATCCAATACTGGCGCGATGTGGACCTGTACATCGGCGGCACCGAACACGCCGTGGGCCACTTGATGTACTCGCGTTTTTGGCACAAGTTTTTATACGACAAAGGCCTGGTAGTCACCAAAGAGCCTTTCCGCAAGCTCATCAACCAGGGTATGATACAGGGCGTCATCGAATCGCTGATGATGCAAAAAGACAAAGTAAACGGCGTCAACCGCTTTGTCTGCGCCACTATCGCGGCCGAAGAAGAGAAAAAGGGTATCGAATTTGTAAAAATACCGGTCTATGTCGACTATGTGCGCGACTACGGCATGCCTTCCTCGTATATGGACTCGGAAGGCCTCGACAAATTCATCGCCTGGCGGCCCGAATACCAGGATGCCATCTTCGAATGCCCCAATGGGATATACCAAAAGGGCGTATTCACCCCTCGCGCCGGCGCCGAAGGCGGCAGCCACCTGGTGACGGTCTCCGAGGTGGGCAAAATGTCGAAGTCGAAATACAACGTCATCAACCCCGACGACGTGGTAGAAAAATACGGCGCCGACTGCTTCCGCATGTACGAGATGTTCCTGGGGCCTATCGACGTGGCCAAACCCTGGAACACCTCCGGTATCGACGGGGTGAGCCGCTTCCTGCGCAAATTCTGGAGCCTGTTTTTTGATCCTAAAAAAGGGTTTTTCCTTAGCGAAGAAGCTCCCTCGGCCGAAGAACAACGCGTAGTGCATACCTGCATCAAACGGGTCAACGAAGACATCGAGCGTTTTGCCTTTAATACCTGCGTGAGCGCCTTCATGATCGCCACCAACGAACTGGGCCGCCTGAAATGCAACAAACGCGCCGCACTCGAACCGCTGGTGGTGCTGATGGCCCCCTTTACGCCACACCTCAGCGAGGAGCTGTGGCATCTCATGGGGCACGAAGGCAGCATCCACGCCAACGGCGCTTATCCTGAGCACAACGAAGATTACCTGAAACAGGATTCGGTGAATTACCCCATTGCCATCAACGGCAAAACGAGGGCTACCATCGCCTTCCCCGCCGACGCCACACAGGAATCGCTGACTAAGGAAGTGCTCGATAATCCCGCCGTGCAGAAATGGCTCGAAGGAAAAGCGCCGAAAAAAGTGATCGTGGTGCCGGGCAGGATGATCAATATTGTGGTGTAACGAAGCGTTTTCTGTTCTGCCCGGATAAAGGATGATACTACAGCGAGTACTAGGCGCTCGCTATTCTGTTGTGGTATAATGCAAAAAAACATCGGCTAATGTAGCTTTTGGGGAATTTTTCGCGAGGAAGATTACCTATCAATTCCCACCTCCTCTTGCTAAAGTGGTAGCAAGAGGGATGATTTTTATCATTGTTGCGAAAAGTGCAAAGTATTATTTTTATATTTGGTTTATTTTTATTTTTAAAATATAGATTTCCTATATCGTGGATTAATGAAATTAAAGTTCAACAATGCGCTTTCCTGCAAAAGAATTTTATTTACTAACAAAACAGATAGCCCGTAATATATAAAGCTCAAGCGTATTAACTAATGGAGAGGCTGTCTCCAAAAATATAACCGGCAGAAGAGAAATCTGTCGGAAAATAAATAAGTATAAACCTATAGCAAATGAACTCAAGCGAAACAACACCAAGAATCATGGACAACGGACAAGTCATCCCACGCTTGATAGCTGATATCAAACTGGGACGGTGTGCGCTTATTCTCGGCCCCGAGATTTTTTCTGCAAATGGAGAACCTTTGCAAATATACCTGCGCAACGAACTTACCAGCAAATTTGAAGATCAGATAGCGGCGTATCATGAACGTGATGGATTTTTTATGCTGCATTCGTCGGAATATAAAACGGAAATGCAGGATGAACTCAAGTACCTGTACGAACAGGTTAAACCCGATTGGGAGGTGCTCCAAAAAATTGCCGAAATACCCTTTTCGCTTGTACTGTCCGTAAACGCCGATACCTGGTTGCGCGACAAAGCCTTCGAGTTAGGACTGTCTCACCGTTTTGCGTGGTTTAACCCCGAGCATGGGCAAGAATTGGACATGCCCCCCCTATTATTCGGCAGGGATGAGGACTTGCGAGAACGAACGCCGCTTTATTACAATTTATGCGGCTGTACGGAAGCGCCTTCTTCTTTTATTCTGGACTATGACGACCTGTTTCGTCTGCTCGAAGGCATGTTAGGGGCGCCGCGCCTACCCGAAAAGTTGCTCTCAAGGCTCAAAGACACCACGTCTTACCTCTTTCTCGGGTTTCAGTTTGATCGCTGGCATACCCAAATGTTGTTGCGTTTGCTCGATGTAAAAAACGCTGCTCGTCGTTTCGCCATCCAATCGCATATGCCGGCGGAAAATGACAACAAAGCGTTTATCATGAAACATTTTAAAATCAAATTTTTGGGTGACGATGAGGAACTCATACAGGCGATTTACGACGGCTTTAAACTAGAAAACTTGCTTCGGCCTACTTTGTCAGACGGTCATTTCCCGAATAAGCAATATCTTATCAATTATCTTCAAAACGGGGATTTAGACAGCGCCATCCAATTATTGCGCCAAGAAAGCGCGGGCCGCGATTATGAAAATGAATCCATTCAGATCAGTGCTCGTTACGCGGATTTGAATAGGGAAAAAGACCTGCTTCCCACCTTCGATTACGATATCAAACGTAACCGTATTGTAGACAGTATACTTCAGGTGCTTAAATTAATGTAATATGAAAATTGATCGTTATCCGGGCGTTAACCCTTTTTCGGGCAATGAGCAAGTCGTTTTTTTCGGGCGGGACCACGATATTGAAAGCCTTTACAATATTGTTAGGGTTGAAAAAATCGCCGTTTTATACGGCAAATCGGGGTATGGCAAGACCTCTTTGATCAATGCCGGATTGTTGCCCCGTTTGGGCCCATCCTATAAATTTTTGAGAATAAGGTTTGGAGAATACATTGAAGGGCAAAGCTTGGGGCCTGTTGATTTGGTTGAGCAACTTGTTGCAGATAAATTTCCAACCAACCCGGATTTTGATTTTCTCGACGCACCGGGTTTCCCCAATAGCTTGTGGATGAAAATAAAAAGGCGGAGTAATCCTTCCGCGACCATGACGGCGTATGATGATTGGGAGGAACCGGTAAACGAGACGCTTTTGCTTGTATTTGATCAATTTGAAGAATTTTTTTCCTATCCGGCCGACCAGCAGCAGTGGTTAAAAATTCAACTTCAGGAGTTACTGGCCGATCATGCGCCGGAGAATACCCGCGACGCTATGCGCAACCTGACGCGCGAGCAAAAATCGCTGATGGCTGTCCCGCTTGAAATACACTTGCTCTTTGCTATTCGCAGCGACCGTATCAGCGAACTCGACCGCTTTAAAGACCGACTGCCGGGCATTTTACTCAAACGATATGAGCTGAAACCGCTTTCGAGAGGCCAGGCAAAAGATGCCGTCGTTTTACCCGCTCAGCTTGATTTTCAAGATAATAACATCGAGTTCAATACGCCTCCTTTTGATTTTACGCATGAAGCCCTTGAGCGCTTGCTCGATGCCTTGTCTTCCTCTAAGGCGGCAAACGGAAAAGGGATAGAAGCATTCCAATTACAAATTCTTTGCGGAACGATTGAAGATAATATTCGTGCAGGGTTGATACAAGACTGTGACGGAAATGGGCGGCCTGAAATAGATACAGACGACCTTCCCGATTTTGAAACGGTATTCAGTAGTTATTACGAAAGCTGCCTTCGCGAAATTGAAGACTCGGATCGTGAAACAGCCCGGGCAGTCGTCGAAGATGGTTTGGTGCGTTTTGATCCCGTTTCGGGCGAAGGCAGGCGCTTAAGTGTCGATGGAGGCGCACTGCTACAACAATTCGCCCATAAAGGGCTTACTACTCATCTTCTCAACCAATTGGAAAATGCCTTTTTGGTGAGGCGCGACCCCAATACACTTGGCGGCTTTAATTACGAACTATGCCACGATAGCTTGCTCAAACCTATTGCTAAATCAATTTCCGACAGACGAGACAAAGAAACGAAGGCAAAACAGGAAGAAGAAATTAAACGGGCCAGGGCTGACGAAGCGGCGAAACAAGAAAAAAAGAATAGCGAAAGAATAAAAAAATATTTCGGCTTCCTCAAAGGCCTTTCCCTGGCTCTTTTGATCGCGGCGTTAATAGCCCTGTATTTTTGGGGATCTTCCGTGAAAGATAGAAAAGCAGCTGAATATTCCGCTCAAGAGGCTATCTCAGGAACTAATCTTGCTGTTAGCGTAATCCAAGATGACAAGACTTTAGCGCTGCAGATATTTTGGTATACCGCTTCAAATATGAAGACTGCAGGTAAAATTCAAGATGTCGTTCAAGATCAATTGGAGCGAGGTGATATAGGTTATTATAAAAATGTATTTGACGGGCATAGCGGAGACGTGTTAACAGGCGCGCTATCGCCTGATGGCAAACAGGTGTTAACTGCCGAATGGAATGGCACAATTAGAATTTGGGATTTGGAAAATGACCATGTTCCTGCACTTGAATTTTCTCACGGCGCCGAGGCCGTTGAAGTGGCTTTGTTTACGCCTGACGGCCTGAAAATTATTACAGCCGGAAGAGATGGGAAGGTATTGTTCTGGAATCGCAAAGGCGAAAAACTGGATTCATTGGTTATTCCCTCCAAAATTGATATTCTTTCAGGAAAACTCACTCGTGACGGCCGCTTTCTCGTTTTGGGTACAAGAAGACCTGATATACTGGTTTATGATTTAAAATCAAAAAAATTGGAAAAACTAACAAGAGAAGCTGAAAAAGAAGGAAAAGTGCCCGGCGGTACTTTGTCGCTGGACATATCTCGCGACGACCGCTATGTGGTGGCCGGGAGCTGGGATAAAAAGGCGCGAGTTTGGAATTTGGATTCAAAAAAACAGGTACATACCATGTCGCACAAGTCATCGGTGAGAGCCGTGGCATTTTCTCCTGACGGGCGGTCTATTCTCACAGGTTGCGCTGAAAAAGGGGCGTTTTTATGGGATTTTATTGCCTCCGACCCTGGCAGTTCCCCTCAAATTTACAAAACATTGCTAGCTGGATTTTCCGGAGGAATACGCGCTGTCGCTTTTTCAAATGACGGAAATTATTTACTTACCGGGGGAGAAGACGCTGCCATCCGGCTTTGGGATTCGGATGGAAGACCTGAACGAGAGTTTTTGGGACACAAGGATATCCTTGAATTTGTAACGCTAACACCCGATGATCAATATATACTTAGTGGAAGCAGGGATAAAACCGCCCGTTTATGGCATTTTAGCAATAGGTTCTTCCCTGCGCAAAAACACGAAGAGGAAATTAATACGGTATCCGTTTCATCAGATGGAAAATACCTTTTAACAGGTGGACGCGATAAAATTGCCAACAAATGGAGCGAAAGCGGCGAAATCTTATCTACCTTCAAAGAGCACGATGGCAACGTAACCTCGTCTGCTTGGGCTCCCCGAAATAATGGAATGATTACTGGCAGTTGGGACGGCAGGGCTATTTATCGCGATCAGAACGAAAATCGCACTTTGATATTGAAACATGACGGCGCCATTCACTCCGTTGCATTTTACCAGGAAGACAAGGATACTAGTATACGATTGCTTACCGCCGGCGCAGATAATGTTGCAAAATTATGGACAACCAACAGCGGTAGAGAAGAAGTAGTTTTTCGGGGGCACAAAGCGCCCGTGATGGCGGTTGCTTCCATACCCGATAGGGCCGTCATTACCGGAAGCCAGGATAAAACCGCTATTGTATGGGATAAGAACGGCAAATTGAGAAGGAGATTACAAGGCCATACGGATGATGTGATTGCTGTAGCCGCTTCTCTTGACGGGGCTTATTTGCTCACAGGTAGCCGGGATCAAACCGCAAGGATTTGGCGCAGGGAGAACGGAGAGTCATTACATATATTAAGACATAGAGGGGCGGTGAGTGGCGTTGCTTTTTCTCCTGATAGCATACATATTCTTACCTCGTCGGCCGACGGCATGGTAAGATATTGGAATATCGATGGTATGCAGATTGATTCATTTGAATTCGATGACGATGTCACTTCAGTGTGTTTTTTTCCCGATGGGAAAAGTTTTGTGGCAGGGTGTAAAAATAAAACAGCTGTGCGTTGGTCATTGACAAATCACGAAAAAATGAATACTTATGAAGGCGCTAACTCTGCATCTTCTTTTTTGAAAAAGGTGGGCGATCTTTTTAATAAAGGTTTATTATACGAGCACCCCTTGCGGGAATTACACGAAGTCGGCGTAATACTCCAACCAAAGGATCTCAAGCTGGTGTATAAGTCTATGAAAATATACGAGTTATTAGACGAATACAACGGCAGACTGGAAGACATTAATATTACCGATGCCATCAAATATAAGCTTGATATGGATACTTCCACATCAGATATTAAACAATTTTTAGCTAACTACCGCGATTTTATCCGAAACAAAGACGAAATAAGCCTGGATTTTTTTGAGACGGGCATCAAACGGCTCGTTGAGTTGGAAGATAATATTGAAAATCGAAAGCTGGCGGCTCGTTATTATAATGCCATTGCATGGAATAATATAGTGGTTAGGCGGAAATATGAAGATGCGGATCGCTGTCTGAAGCAAGCCCTGGCCATGGATGAAAAATATAAAAATATTTACACTAACATCCCTGCAGTTCAATTATTGAAGGGCAATGTCAAAAAAGCCAAAACGCTGTATGAAAGATACAAAAAAGAAAAATACGACCCTCCCGGTACGCCAACCTATGCCGACGCATTTCTGGAGGATATCAAGGAATTTGAGGATAGAAAGATGATACCGCAGTCTTTGAAAAAACACGTCGAAGCAATAAAAAAAATGCTCAATGAGAAGGACTGAGTATTTATTGCGCAGGTCATTTAGTATAGGCGCCCTAACACAAAATACATCGCAATGTCCGCCTTGTTCTTAATGGCAATATTACCTCTTGGCTCGCAAGCAAAAGTATCTTTTACAAGGGCATAGGTAGCTTCTGAAATATTAACCTTACCCTGACTACCTCTCGATTCCAATCGGCTGGCGGTGTTGACCGTGTCGCCCCAGATGTCGTAGGCAAACTTGCGTGCGCCCACCACGCCTGCCACGACCGGCCCCGAGCGGATGCCTACCCGCATGGGGAAGGGAAGTAGACCTTTTTGTTGTCTTTTTGCCTTATACTCCTCCATAAAACGCTGCATCTCCAGCGCGGCGCTCACTAGTTCGTGGGCACGGCGGGGGTCGCCGTTAGCTCACCCAGGTTGGCCAGTGAGCGGCAATAGTCTTCGGCGTTGCCGTAGCTGCGGTACAATTGAAGGCCTTGCCTATTAATAAACCATATTATTGTGCAGACGACAGCTAAGCGCATGCTAATTGGCTTTGAGTCAAAGATAGGGAAAAACGTGACAGATGAGTGGCTTAAGAGATTGACTAACTATGTTATTTTTTGTACATTTGAACACATAAGTACTTGCGTCTTTCATTAATTCATGACAAAATCAAAATTCATCTATGCCTGGCCCATTTCCCGATATTCCGATAGTCCCTGTCCCCGCTGAAGTCATCGTTGATCTCGTTTTGCGAGATGAGGTAGTTTTCATCGTTATATGGAATGCCGGGGCAAGGAGTGCGCAAGAAGTACAAATTACTTTCAAAAATCCGCTTTTGGGCTTAGGCGGTAATAAAAACCTCGCTGAATTGCCGGTTTTTCGGGAATTGACTTACCTGGCGCCTGGTAAACATTTTGAAGTATTTGTAGATACGGCTATTTCCTTTTTTGATAATAATAAGGAGAAATTCCTTGAATTGCAAATTACCTGGACCGACGCAGAGGGCAAAAAGAACGAACGAACGATCAGGCATAACCTTGATGTATACAAACAACTTCCTTCTATCACCATTAAATAAATATTATGGCAGACTATCCGATTCAGAATTTCCATTTTCAGGTTGATTGGGGCGGTACCCGCATCGGGTTTGAAAGCGTGGAAAACCTCGAAGTACAATCCACTTATATCGAATATCGGGAAGGCAGTAGCAAAGAATACGGTACGATGAAATTACCCGGGCGACCTATATATGGGAATATCGTCTTAAAACGAGGCGTGTTTCCAAAGGATACCGAATTCTTTAAGTGGTGGCGGGATACTTATTTTTTTATGGAACGCGGCCAGCCAGGAAGCCTCTACCGTCGGACGGTAACTATACAGGTGCTAGATGAAGAGCATAAACCTATTCTGACCTGGCAACTGCACAACGCCTTTCCCGTGCGATTCGCTGTTTCAGATTTGCACGCACAAGGCAATGAGGTGCTCATTGAAACGCTCGAATTGACTTACGAGGGGCTCAACTTAGAAGCTTGATCGAAAAATTGACTAAGAGACTGTTTTTAAGGAATGTGGCGTAAATAAGTTATCTGAATTCGGCGAGGCTATTTTTTCACCAGGCAAGGCGCGAGAAGTGAGCTTAGCCTGAGCTAAGTGATCGACGAAGCAACGAAGCCTGATGGAAAAAGAGACCGCCCAAACAGGTAACTTATTTGCGACACGTTCCTAAACTAGTATATATGCTCCCTTTGGCGTCACAGGGTTCGCAGACAACCCGGTAGGCTGTGGTGTGTGAAATAGTAGAGACGCGATTAATCGCGTCTCTACTATTTCACGGCCAGGTATCCTGGCTACATAGAATGCCTTGTGACAAGGTTTAAAGATAGTTTCTAAAAAACTACTCCTTAACCACTTTCCCGACGTATAGGACATCTTCATTAAACATCCGAACGGTATACACCCCGGCGGGCAGTATACGCCCCGAACTGTCAACACCGTCCCAGCCCCACTCGCTCAAGCCGGGCTGACCGGCCTGTAAAGTGGTCGAGTAGACCAACCGGCCGTGTATGTCGTAAATGGCGATATACACCGTGCCCTCCAGCGTTTGCCCCTGTGGCAACACCAACCGGGTGCTGCTGCGGAATGGGTTGGGCATGGCTGCCAGCGGATTGCTGTTTATTGTTGTAGGAGCGGGGATTTCTTCGATGGCTGTAGTGCCTCCGCCGGTATTGTCTTCAAAGCTGGTAAATGGACTGATCACGCCGTAGCACACGCTTAGCCCTACGATCTGCTCTTCGAGCGCCTCTGCTTCTATACTGCCGGGCGAAGCCGACAGGTAGTCGCCGTACAAGTCGCCAATTTTTTTCTTCGACCACAAGCGGGGTAGAAACTGCAAGCCGGCCACGGAAGTATCTGCCAATTGGAGCGGGTATTCGTAGTTCACCGGCTGACCGAAAGCTTCTCCGCTGAAATGTACGGTCACGTTGCCGGGCTGGCTGTATCGGCCCGTCACGATAAGCTGTTGGCCTTTGTACAGGTTGGGCAAATTGCGGGGGTAGGTTTCTACGATGACCGGCGGGTCAAAACTCATGCTGGTGTTGAGCAATACCGGGTTGCGCACCGTGAGGTAAAAGCGGCTGATGACTGCTTCCAGTTCGTCATTTTCCAAAAATTCGGCGAAGCCGTTGTTTTCTTCGGCCAGGAGGGTGAGCAGTTGTTTGTTGACAGAACTCTCGCCAATGCCGAAATTGAAGATCGACAAATCTTGAACCTCATTGATTATTATTTGCTGTTGCACGTGGTTTACAATGCCTTGCGTGTTGGTGATCCCCGCAGTGGCTTGTCCGTCGGTG
>JAEUUQ010000158.1 GCA_016787505.1 Saprospiraceae bacterium
TTGCTGGTACGCCATGTTTATTTATTGGCAATATATCGCCAAATGTCTGTCGAAATCGCTGCACAATACCGTGGATGCCGCCAGCCCCTTGTTCCGCGAAGCCGAACTACTGGTAGGGCCGCTTGGCGCCTTCTACAACGCAGTGGCATTTGTCTCTGCCTTCGGCATGGCCTGGCTGGCCCGCAGATACGGCCCCAAATCGATACACGGCATTTGCCTCGCCCTTGCAGGTTTCGGCATGCTGATGATCCCGGCTATTAAAAATGAAAATATGCTCTTCCTGCCTATGGTCGGCATCGGCCTCTGCTGGGCCAGTATGATGGGCAATCCCTATATTATGCTCGCCGGTAGTATTCCGGCTGAACGTACCGGCGTATACATGGGTATTTTTAATATGTTTATTGTCATACCGATGCTTTTCGAAACGTTTACAATCCCAATGTATTACGAATCCTGGCTAGGCAATAATCCGGTAAACGCTATGCGCCTGGCCGGCGCGCTGATGTTATGCGCGGCCATGTCGGTTTATTTTATTAAATACGATTCAACTGCTGAACCTCCTATTTTAACGCCTACAGGTGGCGGGCATTAATGTATAGTGTGAACAGTGAACTGTGAACTGCACACTGATCAGTTCACAGTTCACTGTTCACTGTTCGCTAATATAGTATTTGACTTTTCTAAAAAAAAGATTTATATTGCTTTCGCAAATTCTTCATTACACCAAATAATAACAGAAAAAAGTTGGAAGGAATAAAATAAACGAAAACTGTGTTTTCATAAATCCTTCCATATGAAAAAATCGATTCTATCGGTTTCTATGCTCGCCATGGGGTTGGTTTTACTCCATCTACCCACTAGTGTATTTTCTCAAAAAATAACTACCACTGGTACGGGAAGGACAACCGGGCACATTGCTACGCTGGTGGTGTCAAACCCGGGTAAAACACCGCTCACCTTTACATTAGGGCCTTATCTCATTCCTTCCGGCAAAAAATTTCAGGGTTATGCTGTTCCCGGGGTTGGTGAAATAACCGTACCGCCAAAGGAATCGGTAACCGTTCCTATCACCGGTTTTTGCACCAACCCTTATCTCCCCCCCGCCGGCGAAAATGAGCAATTGCCAGATTATGATACATGGGTCAACCCGGATAAGTTACCCCCGATTGTGCCGGGTACTCCCCTCAGTCGAAAAGACGGCTTTATGCCCTTGCCTTTTTCGGATGAAACCGGCAACGTTACATACCCGGGAACCGATATTCCTTTTCCCTATACCATCGACATCGACGATCATCCGGAAGCCGCCGCCCGGTTGGTAATCGATATAGTTAGGGCGGTAGAGGATACATATGCTGATCTGTACGAAGCAGGACAGATCCAAACACCTTTTTCCGGCGATCCTCAACGGGAGGAAGATGCCATCGAACAACAGATTATTTGGCATGTGCTGGGTATCATCTCCGGCCGCCCTTACGATCGAGATGATTTTCACGACAATATCGAGCAGCAGTTGGAATCAAATATCCAGACGCCTATTGAAGAGGCGCCTCCAACCGTGCGCGACGAACTGGAAAAAGGAGTCGACGAGTTCTGGAATGTTTTTACGCTGGTAGGTGTGGAAGCTAAAGTATTGCGCAAGCCGTCAACTAATGCAGAAGACAACAAAAGCGGCAGTTGCCGACTGGTTTGTCCACCCGAACACACCACCGTTGATGGGGCAGGAATTCATTTCGAATGGCAATGCGAGGGAGAAGTAGAAGGCGCTTTTGGACTGCGCCTCAGCTCTGATAAATCCGCCCCGGTTGAAATTAAGGGATTGACGGGTACCGGTTATACCCATGCTCAGCCGCTACACGAAGGCGCCAATTACGAAGCTGTTTTGATGTATCCTACACCAACCGGCATGGCAGAAGCCACGCCTATCTCGTTTACCGTCGATTCGGATTGCTACCGCGAATTGCAAGCTATCATGCAGCGGCTCGATTCTTTGTGGAAGTTGGTACAAAATGCCCGCGACAATCTGGAAGGCAACCCACTGGTGGAAGAAGCTCGTACGATCGAAATGATTGCGAAAATGCTTAGCAATCCTAAAGATGCTATGGACATGTTCGACCAATGGCTCGGTGAGACGTTTCCTTTTCCCGATCTATCGGCAGTAGAAAATCCCGATGACTTGGTAAATTACATTAACACCAATATCAATACGATAAAACAAGCCTTGGAATACGCCAAAAAGCTTTTGCAATTTGCCGGTTCACAAGGTGGAGGTATCAACCAAAACCTGATTTCTAAAATTGATGCTGCGCTGTCCGCCCTGGAAAAACAGGAGGATTTTGAATCGATGTACAATAACCTCCGAAGCGCTATTACAGACCTCCGGGGTTTCCTGGGCGATCAAATACAGGAATATACCCAAAACAAGATCAGCGCAACCGCACAAAGGCTTCTGGCAAGCCGCCTCGGCGCCAAAGCCGCGGGCAGCATTATGTCGGCTGCTATGGACTCCTGGAATTTTATCAATGCCCTTATCCAAAAAGGTCAACTTGACGAAGCAAAAAAGCTGTATTACCTGATGTATTTCGATATGCTGAAAAAAGCGTACGAATGCCCGCGCTATCACATCGACGAAACCTGGAACTCGCCCACTAACGGCCTGCCACAGATTGAATGGGCAGATTGCCGTGAAGTGCAAAATAAAAAAGTTACGCTAACCGCTGTTGTGAAATGCTGGGTCAAAAAACCCGGCGGCGCCCCCAATGAAGGCCGCTTCGAGGAACGCCGTATCAATTTTGCGGGCGGCGCCGGCCAACTCGTACGCCAATCTTTTACATCCGATTGCGATGATATCTGTGCTTTCCAGTTTCAGCTCGATTTAGCCGACCTGGCTGCCAAAGCCGATGGCTGTGAACATGCCTATGTGGAAATTCAGGTTTCAATTGACGGCAAATCTTCCGGCGTTGTTTTTGGCGGGGTTTTCCGGCCGTAGAATCTGTTCAATTTGATTTACTAATCAATATGTTATGAGAAAATACTTCTACCTTTTTACTATATGTATGTTAATAGGCTTGGCAAATTTATCGGCGAAGGCCGGCAGTGTACCAGTAGCCGATTCTATTCCTGCCCAATCCATTTGGAGCAAAATTGACCTGACAGGCAAGCGATTTAAGGAGGTGTTGGGCGCGCCCATCCCAAGGCAAATGAGGACCTGGCCTTATATTGTTATTGGCGGCGCCGTTGTCGGCGGTGGGGTCTATTTGCTTACTAATGATAAAGACGAATCCCCTCCCCCTTTGCCCGTGGCTAATGACGACCAAGCCGGTTTGCCCTGTGGGACGGCTTCTGCTACGATTAATGTGTTGGCCAATGATACGGGCGAGGGTTTGTCTGTATCAAGTGTAACCCAACCTACCGGCGCTTCGGTTTCTATTGCTTCCGTTGGTAATCTGCTGATTTCAAATGTCGGCAATACCGGTTTTTCTTTTGTTTATTCGATAACCGACCAATTGGGCCGCTCTGAATCGGCTACTGTTACGATTAATGTATCTGATACCCAAGCGCCTGTCATTACCTGTCCGCCCACGGCGAACGTGCCTTGCGGCTCTTCTACCGATCCTTCCGTGACCGGCAACCCAACCATCAGCGATAATTGCACGCCAACACCGCAGATTATGGTAGCCTTTTCCGACCAGGCCGCCGGCGATCAGATTATGCGCACCTGGACGGCCACCGATCAGGTGGGCAATGCCGTTTCTTGTGTGCAGACCATCAGTTTTTCCGATACCCAAGCCCCCGTCATTACCTGTCCGCCCACTTCGAATGTGCCCTGCGGTTCTTCCACAGATCCTTCGGTGACCGGCAGCCCCACGGTCAGCGATAATTGCACGCCAACACCACAGATTATGGTAGCCTTTTCCGATCAGGCCGCCGGCGATCAGATTATGCGCACCTGGACGGCCACCGACCTGGCCGGCAATACGGCTTCCTGTGTGCAGACCATTAGTTTCAGCGATACCCAGGCCCCGGTTATCACTTGTCCGGCCAACGCCGTGTTGCCCGCCGGCACGCCGCCCACGCCCAACAACACCGGAACCCCAACCGCTTCCGACAACTGCACCCCTACCCCCCAGATCGCCCTGACTTTCTCCGATCAAAGCTCCGGCACGGGCTGTAGCCAAGTCATCCAGCGCACCTGGAACGCCACCGACCTGGCCGGCAATACGGCTTCCTGTGTGCAGACCATCAGTTTCAG
>JAEUUQ010000182.1 GCA_016787505.1 Saprospiraceae bacterium
AGAAGGAGCGCTTACCTGGTGGGCTATCGGCGCTTCGCTGATTGCATCCAACATCAGTGCAGAGCAATTCATCGGCATGTCGGGGTCTGGTTTTGCCATGGGTCTGGCCATTGCATCTTATGAATGGATGGCGGCGGCTACTTTGCTGGTAGTGGCGGTGTTTTTTCTTCCGATATACCTTCGGAACAAAATCTACACCATGCCCCAGTTTCTGGCCCAGCGCTATAGTCCGCTGGTAGCCACTATCATGGCCGTATTTTGGTTATTGGTTTATGTATTTGTCAACCTCACCTCTATTTTATACCTCGGCGCCCTGGCTGTGAGCACCATTTCGGGATTCAGCTTTACCGCCTGCGTGGTCGGTTTGTCCATTTTTGCCATCTTTATCACCCTGGGCGGCATGAAAGTAATCGGTTACACCGACGTTATTCAGGTGCTCGTACTCATCATGGGCGGTTTGGCCACCACCTACCTGGCGCTCGATCTTGTGGCGCAGCAGTTTGGCGGAGAAGGCATGTGGTCGGGATTGAGCTTGTTGCATGCGAAAGCGGATACGCATTTCCATATGATTCTGGAGCCCGGGCAGATGATGATGCCCGACGGCAAGGGCGGCTTAGAAGACGCGTACAACAAACTCCCCGGTTTGGCGGTCATCATCGGCGCCATGTGGATTGCCAACCTCAACTACTGGGGTTTCAACCAGTACATTACCCAGCGCGCCTTGGGCGCAAGTCTGGAAACCGCCCGTTCCGGCTTGTTATTTGCCGCCTTCTTGAAACTCATCATGCCCATCATCGTAGTATTGCCGGGTATTGCCGCTTATGTGTTGTATCAAAACGGCGCTTTCCAGCAGGAAATGACGGAAGCCGGCGCTGTGCGCCCCGACAGGGCCTATCCGGTGCTGCTCAACTTGCTGCCAGTCGGTTTGAAAGGACTTTCCTTTGCGGCTCTGACGGCGGCCATCGTAGCCTCTCTGGCCGGCAAGGTGAATAGCATTTCGACCATTTTCACCCTCGACTTATACCAAAAATACTTTAATAAAGGCGCCAGCGAAACGGAATTGGTGCGCGTGGGTCGCATAGCCATCCTCGTTGCTATGATTATCGGCGCGGTAGTGGCGCCGGCGCTGGCTAACTTCGGACAAGTATTCCAATACATCCAGGATTTTACCGGTTTGATCTCCCCGGGTGTAGTGGCCATCTTCATGCTGGGTATGTTCTGGAAACGCAATACGGCTACAGCAGCCCTGGTAGGCGCCCTGGCCACCATCCCCACCGGAATTTTGCTCGAACGGGTATTTGTGGGCATGCCCTTCCTGCACCGCATGGGCTGGGTATTTTTCATTCTTATTGCCTTGATGATACTAGTGAGTATGATAGACGTTAAAGGCCGAAAGGTAGATCACACCGTAATCATGGAGCGATCTATGTTCCGTACCTCTACATCGTTCACTATCGGCTTGCTGTTAGTATTGGGTATATTGACTGCCTTGTATATTGTATTCTGGTAGTGAAGCAGTGAACAGTGAACAGTGAACTGTGAACTGCTTCTTGATCTGTTCACTGTTCACAGTTCACTGTTCACAGTTTCACTGTTCACCCAAAACATTCCTCCGTTCGCTTTGTTGCTCCCTGTTGAAAACATAACTTTGCGGCGCCGCGGGCGTCCGTGAAAAATTATACCAATGGAGCAACCCGTTCAACCACAGGAAATAAAACCGTACGATAAAACCGGCAGCAAAAAAAGCCAGGTGTCGAGCATGTTCAACCGGATAGCCCCGTATTACGACCTGCTCAACCGGCTATTGTCGGCAGGTATCGACGTTATTTGGCGGCGCAAAGCCCTCAAAGAACTCAGCGACCATCGCCCCCAATACCTATTGGATGTAGCTACCGGCACCGCTGATGTAGCCATTGAGGCCGCGCGTATACTCAAGCCTGCCAAGATCATCGGAGTAGATATTGCCGCCGAGATGCTCGACATCGGCCGCAAGAAAATCAAGTCGCGCGGATTAAGTCCGATTATCGAGTTACAGGAAGCCGACTCGGAGAATCTACCTTTCCCAGACAATACGTTCGATGCTATTACCGTTGCTTTTGGAGTAAGGAATTACGAAAACCTGGAAAAAGGCCTGGCCGACATGAATCGCGTGTTGAAGCCCGGCGGGAAAGTGGTGATCCTGGAGTTTTCAAAACCACGGGTTTTTCCTTTCAAACAGTTGTTTAACCTTTACTTTAAATACATGCTGCCGCTTATAGGCAGATTTACATCCAAGGATCCGCGCGCTTACAGTTATCTTTATGAATCTGTACAAGCGTTCCCCGATGGGCAGGCATTCCTTGATATTATGGACAAAACCGGTTATACTTCAAATCAATGCAAACCACTTACATTGGGAATCTGCTCCATATACACGGGGCTAAAATAATTGCCGCTGCGCTTTTTCTGGCTTTATGGCAACCCCTTCAGGCACAACGCCGCGATCCGGGTAACTACAACTATTACGAATTCAACCGGAAATCGTATTATTTTGGTATTACGCTGGGCATCAACCGGAGCAGCTTTACGCCGTTTCGCTCCCGCGATTATATCTACAGCGATTCGATACGAGGTATTGAGTCGGCCAACGGCCCAGGATTCAACCTCGGTATTGTGACCAACCTCAAAATTGGCGAATACTTTGATTTTCGCTTCCTGCCTACCCTGTCGTTTTCTGAACGCAACCTGAGTTATACCAAAAATACGAGGTTTAATTCGATCAGTCAACGAAGCGTGGAGTCCGTTTTTGTTGAAATGCCTTTCCAATTTCGCTATAAATCAGCGCCTTATCGCGACAAACGACTCTTTATTATCGCCGGCATCAAATATGCTTTTGACGTGGCCAGCGATTCGCGAACCCGCCAGGCAGAAACGCTGGTAAAAATCGCCCCACACGATTTTTCACTGGAATACGGGGCCGGCATCCAGTTTTTCTTCCCCTATTTTATCTTTTCACCGGAGTTTAAGATCTCCCACGGCATCGGCAATACGCTGATTTTTAACCCTAATCTAGAGGAATCGACCGTGCTGGAAAAGGTACTATCCAGAGCCTTTACTATTTCGCTGCATTTTGAGGGGTGAGGTCCGGGGAAGAACTTTGTGGGTGACGGCTTAGGAGTAGCCCAGGTGGTGACGGCCGGGGAAGAACTGAGTGGGTGACGACCGGGAAGTGGCTCAGGGGGTGACGGCCGGGGAGGTTCCCTGGTGGTGACGCGTGACGCGTTATTATACCTTTCCAATCCTTAGCCGTCACCTCCCCCGTTCTTCCCAGGACGTCACCTCCCCCGTTCTTCCCAGGACGTCACCTCCCCCGTTCTTCCCAGGACGTCACCT
>JAEUUQ010000266.1 GCA_016787505.1 Saprospiraceae bacterium
ACGGCGAATTGGTCGTAGCTTTTAACTCCAGGATTTCAAAAGACAATCTCTGGAACCTCAATTTGTCCTAATTGTCAATGAACTGATTGTATATCGATCTTTATTGCGTTTGTTTGTCTAACACTCTAATGCGCACGACACCCATCAGCACATTAACCCATCAGCACATTAACACATCAGCACATTATTGTGGTTGATCGGGGATATAGAACCAGCAATCGTTGTACGTTTCGGGTTCAAAAAAATTGTTGTTTACAATGCGCCGGCCGTCGCCGCCGGCTACCAGGCCGCGACCGCCAATGCTTACGCCGGCTGCGCGGGCGCGGGCTTCGCCTTGAAAGGGCGTCACTTTGCGCCAGCTATTGCCGGTGGGCGAATATTCCCAAAAATCGTTTAGTTCACCGTTGTTAAATGTTTCTCCAAGGCCGTAATAGGCTTTGTCTCCAATAGCGAATCCCACGGCATATTTGCGGGCTTTGCCTGTAAAGGCGGTATGTGGCGCCCAACTGCCCGGATCGCTGTCATTGGCTGGTGGAGTGAACACCCAGTTGTCGCTCACTTCTTCAGCGCCGTCAACGCCGCCGAGCAGGTAGCCCTTGCCTTGAAGGGCAATACCTGTGGCCGCTGTTCTTTTTGTAGCGGATGCGGGTAATGAAGCTACTGGCCGCCAGCGCATACCGAGGGGGCGCTCGGGGTCGAATTCGTAGAAGTCTTTGAAATTATCAATATTTCCCTGGTCATTTTCGCCCTGCCCTGTGCCCACGTATGCCTTGCCGTTGATCACAAAAGCCACGGCTTCGTTCCTGATATTGCCAGGAAAGTCTTCGTCATAGTCCCAGGCGTTCGTTGAAGGATCGTACACAAAAAAGGTGCCGAGATAATAGGTTATTCCCGGCTCCTCATATTTTCCGGTACCGATGTATAGTTTATCATTTATATAAAAACTTACGGCGCTCACGCGTTTGGTGAGCAAATCAGGGAATTCAGTAAAAGACACCCATTGGCCGGCGCCGTCGGGTTGAAATTCCCAGAAAGCAGGATTGTAGACGCTTTGCAAGCCCCCTCCTCCAGCTGCGGGGGTGCCCGATCCTAATATGACTTTTTGGCCGGTATAGACCATACAGGCTCTTGTAAGCGGCGCATCGAGGTCACTGGTTCGTTGCCAGCCACCATCAACGCTGAAAGTGTCAGGATCGCCGTAATACACGTTATCCTGGATTTTCAGATAAGGCCGGACGTGGTAGGTGGTGTTAAACGACAGGTTGGGCAATTGACAGGAAAACAGGCCGTCGAAGCCGCGTTGTTGCGTTATGTTAAACGTGGAGGCGTTTGTAATAGTCGGATCTGCTATTTCAATTGAATAGGCGATGCCATATTCACCAACCGTAGTCTGACGCGCTTCGAGCCCCTGGATATTACACAATACGACTGCGCTGTCGTTAAATATTTGAGCTTCTAAAAATTCGACGCTGACCCCCCAATAAAAAGACATAGCGGAACCGTAGACGCTTCTTTCACCCGAGATGGCGTAGGCCTTGAAAAAATAGACGCTATCGAGCGACAACGGGGCGGTGGTCCATTCAAAAACATCATTTTGACCGGTACTGCCCAATGAAAAGCGATTAGCCGTTTCGGGGGCTGTTTCCAACTGCTCCAGCGAGGTGGACCACACAAAGCCGTGGTCGCTCACCTCGCCTTGATCTAGTCCTGTCAGCACACCCGATAACCGGATGCGCCCCAACTCGGTATCTGCCTCGGGAGCGCCGGTGGCGACCTCGAAAAACGACAATTCTTCGAGCTCGGGGCCGAAACAGCCACCCACGGCAGCTATCAAAAAGGCAAATAATATGCTTTTTTTCATGTTACCTATTGTTTAGTCACCTTTTGGGTTATGATGGCATTTCCTACCGCAATTTTTACGGTGTACATACCCGTAGGCAATGCTTCGAGGTCGAGTTGAATTACGGCTTGCAAGCCAACCTGTTCGCTTCGATAAAGCAACGGCCTGCCCAGCATATCCAGCAATTCGACGTCCACCTCTGCAGATGCCGATTGTTGTAGGGAAATATACAACTTGTCGCGGGTAGGGTTGGGGAAAATCCGAATTTCTGCCTCCAATCCTGCTATAAAGGTGCCGGTTATCATGTCTACTAAAAAGGTATCCTGCAAGATACACTGATTGGCGTCGGTCACTTCCAGGGCGTATAAGCCCGGTTGTAGTCCGCTGATATCTTCCGTATCAAAAGTAACCCCGTCTTCTACTCTTGTCCAGAAAAACTGTAAAGGCGGCGTACCGCCGGAGATATCCACGTCTATTGCGCCGTTGGACTGGTTGATATCGGCATCGGTAACGGTGGTATCGTTTAAAACGAGCAGGGGAGGGTTGAGCAAAGATTCTGACAGTGTTATCTCACAGCCGTTGCCATCGGTGATTGTTGCCGAATAATCGCCGGCGGACAGGCCGGTCAGGGCTACTGCGGTATCGCCGGTGCTCCACACCACGAGAAAATCGGGATCGCCGCCCGTGATGTCTACGCTCAATGCGCCTGTAGCATCGTTGTGGCACAAGACGGGATTATCCAAAGTTATATCGGCGACAATCAGGGGGTGAATGCCAACGAGAACAGAGTCGGTAGAGGTACATCCGTCAAGTGTAACCGTCAGGAAATACAAAGCGGATGACGTAGCCACCACCTCGATTTGGTCGCTCGTTTCACCGGTACTCCACTCGTAAGTATAAAAATCGTCGGTGAAAGCTTGTAATGAAGTTGTTTCACCGGTACAGACTACCTGGTTTTCACCGGCATCCGCAACCGGATTATCTTTGATGGTGAGCGAAACAGGAGTTCTCACCGCCGACACGCAACCACTGACGGGGTCGACGGCTTCGGCAAAATACGTGCCCGACTCCGTCGCTGCGAATTCCAGCGTATTTATCGCAACGGTATCGTTGCCGGTAGCCGAAGCAAACCAGTTGACGTCGAAATCCGGGGATATGTTCACCGTAAGGGTGGGAACCGCTTCGTCTTCACATACAACCACATCACCTGTACTGGTCGGCTGTGGAATCTGGATGCCTTGCTGAAGGCAACTGCAATCGGGGGCATTCACAGGGTGCTCCACAGCGCAATTGGCACCTTCCGTTGTTATCACTACCGCTGTTCCTGCCGCTATGCCTTCGAGCCGGTAAATCTGTGCGCCCAGCGAAAGAACAGGGCCTTGGGGTGAGCTTACTGCCAGCGCATCGCTTTGGAACTCGATACTGTATGTATCCAGCGAAGGCGAGCAGTCGAGTTCTTGAACCACAAACGAGGGCGCCGGAAATACCTGTATCGTTTCTAAATCGACAAAAGCGGGGCAGGGGCCCAGGGCGTTGGTGCGCAACTCCATCGTGATTTGCCCGAGGAATCCCGGCGGCGGCGTATACGCGGTATTAGAACTATTGTTGCCGGGGTTAAAAGAGCCTCCGGAAACAGAGGGTGTCCAGAATACTGAAGTTACCGACTGGTTGCTGCTGCTCGACAAATTGACGCTTTGGCCGGCGCAGATGCTGTCTTGATCCAGGCTGGCCGAGGCTACGGGCGGTTGGGTTATGATTACTGTGACGTCGTTGGTAGCGCTGCAATTGTTGGCATCGGTAGCTGTTACGTTAAAAGTGGTCGTATTAAACAACGTGACCGTATGCGACTGGCCGGCGCCAAGGCCGTTGTCCCAGTTGTAATTGATTGTGCCGCTGCCGCCGTTGGCGATAGCAATGAGCGGCACTAGTTGACCCGCGCAGGCTTGAGGGTCGGGCGGGGTTACAACATTTATCGCGGGGTGTAAAGTGATGGGCACCGTATCTCGCACCTGGCAATTGTTTTCGTCGGTTGCCGTCACGATCAGGTTAACAGATGTGGATGGCGTGACCATGATATTGGGCCCCGTCTGGCCGTCGCTCCACACCAGGTCGATCGTGCCGCTGCCGCCTACAGCTACGGCGAGCAGGTTCACACTACTGCCTGTACATACGGCAGCCGATTCCGGGGCCACTGTAAGGAATATGGGGAAATGTACGTTGACAGCAGCCTGGTCGGTAGCCGTACAACCATTGGCATCGGTTGCCGTAACGGAATAAGTAGTTGAAAAATTGGCGATAACATCCACCGAAGCGGTACCTCCAAGGTCGTTACTCCATTCGAATTGGTAAGCTCCGCTGCCACCCGAAGGGATGGCAGTAAGTTCAATCGGTGTGCCTGGGCAGACGGTGGGATAAGTGCCTGCATCGACTTCGACAGGCGGATTTACCGTAATAGTGATGGCATCCTGTGCTGCCGGACAAATGCCGGGCGGGTCGTTAGTGGTAAGCGTGAGCGTCACCGGGCCGCTAAACCCGGGCGGCGCAGTATACGTAGTATTCAGGTTGTTGGCATTGGCGAAAACGCCAACGGGCGCGCTCCAGGTGGCGCTAGTGGCCGAACCGCCGATACTGCCGCTCACGTTGGCGCTTGCTCCTGCGCAGATGGCGGCGCCGGCGCCGGCATCAACAGTAGCGGGTTGGCTGACCGTTACTACCAGGAAGTCGCTAACCGGCGGACAATTGCTAAAAGCGCTTACGGCGGTAAGTGTAAAAATGATATTACCGCTAAAACCTGGCGGAGGGGTATAAGATACAGTTTCTCCACTACCGTCGGGCGGCGTAAACTGTCCACCGTTGACAGAGGCGTTCCAGGAGACCTGAGATACGGCGCCACCGCCGATAGTACCATTAAGCAGTATAGAGCCGCTACCGCATACCGACTGGCCGGCGCCGGCTTCTACGGTAGGCAGTTCGCCGAAAAAGAGGTTGACTGCGTCAGTGGCGCTATTGCAGGGGCCGTCTGGATTATTAGTTGTCCAGGTGAGCTGGATGCCACCGCTGGTTCCGGGCGGTGGTGTATATGTCGCGTTGGGAGTAGTGTTATTCGGGGAGAATATGCCCCCCGCCGTAGTACTCCAGGTACCCGAAGATGCAGAGCCGCCCACTTGCCCGTTGAGCGTCACTTCGCTACCGGTACAGGTGAGCACATCCTGGCCGGCGTCGGCGGTGGCGCGGGGTTGTACGACCAGCGTAACCACGTCGGTTGCCGGCGGACAGAAACCGGGCGGGTCGTTGGTGGTGAGGGTGAGGATGATCTCGCCTGAAAAGTTTGCCGGCGGGGTAAAGGTTGTATTGAGTTGGTTAGGATTGGCAAACGTGCCCACGGGCGCACTCCAGGAGGCGGAGGTAGCCGTGCCGCCGAAGTTGCCGCTGAGAGCAGCTGTACCGCCCTGACAAATAGATGCCACCGAGCCTGCCTCAGCCGAAGCGGCGGCGATGACGGTCAGGGTAAGGGCATCAGTTGCCAATGGGCAGGGCCCTGCGGGGTCATTTGTGGTCAAGGTCAGTACAATATCGTCGCTAAATCCCGGGGGCGGCGTATACACAGCCGCTAAAGTATTGGCGTTTGGGGTGAACTGGCCGCCGGGTACGGAAGCCGTCCAAGTGGCGCTGGAAGCCGCGCCCCCGATCTGGCCGTTAAGGGTGAGCGTAGTGCCTGAGCAGATGGTCGCATCGTCGCCGGCTTCCGCTTCGGTGGTGGCATCTACCTGCAATACGGCGGTATCCCTTGCTGCCGGACAAGCGCCGCCGGGGTCATTAGTGGTAAGGAATAGCTGTATAGTCCCGGTGAAATTCAGAGGTGGGGTATACGTGGGGTTGAGGATATTTGCATTGGAGAAGTTGCCGCCCGGCACACTAGCCGTCCAGTTAGCCGTAGTAGCTGCTCCGCCTATCGCAGCGCTCAGCGCAACAAGACTGTTAACGCAGGTTCCGGTAACCGGGGCTATGGTAACTTCGGCAGATGGGTCAGCTATCAGTGTTATTTCGGTTCGAAGCGGATTAATGCAGCCCTGTGCATTGAGGCTTCGCGCCTGGGCGTAATACGTGCCTGCTGAATCGGGGGTAAAATTAAGCCCCGTGGCAAGCGATAGCCCGGTGTCGGGACTGTCGAACCAGTCGACCGTAGTATTGCCGACAACGGTTACCGATAGTTGCGGCAGCGCATTGCTACTACAATAGCTGGCAGGGCTGGTATTGACCGGCTGAGCCGGCGCAGGCAGTAAATTGATATCGGCAAAAAAAGTACCTTTTGCCAGGCAGTAGCGATCGGTAACGATCACATAAAAGGTATCCAGCGGTGTTGGGGCCACTCGAATGCTTGCCGTTGTATCGCCGGTATTCCATCTGAAAGTAAACAGATCCTGAAGCGTGGTGTCAAAAACGGCTGTGAGTTGCAGCGAATCGCCCGGACAGATGCCGCCGGCGTCGGCCTCTACTGTTGCTTCGGGTGTAAGGCAAATACCGGCTTGGGTGATCGTCACCGCTTGTTGAAATTCGGGCGAAGTATTTCTGGTGCGGATCAGGATTTCGACGGTTCTGGGTTCTCTTTCCGGGTTGGGGTCAAGTTCAAAATTGAGCGTCCGGGAGCCGGTACTTAGTGCAGGGGTGGCGGTTGTGCGCCTGATCCACGGGGCAGTGGGCGGGATGATGATTTCCCAGGGTTTGTTGGTTTGAAGCGAAATAGGTAAAGTGAGGGCCGTGGCGGGGGGAGCAAGCTGTATGGGATTAACCAGAAAACTGATCACCTGGTTGGTTTCTTCCAGGCCTGTAATAATGCTCAATCCTTCGGATACATATAGTCGGTTAGCGTTGGCGTTTTCCTGTCCGATGGGCGCATAGTTGGGTATCATTTTTCTAAAATTCATGGTTCCACTGCCCGTATGAGTCAAGAAAATTTGAAGCGAATCGCCTTCGATATAGCTACATTTGGGGGCGCCGTCTTCCACGTCTTTGGGAAGCTCCATCAGCATCTCGTTTTGGCCGTTCCAAAAACGATTCATAAGAAAATTAGTACTTAAATCGTCAAACTCATCCACGTAATAAAAAGAGAGCATGTCGGTAGTTTGGAAATTGAAAGCATTGCTTTTGATGATTACGGAATGGTCAGCCATGGTGTCTGAGGGGCAAGAACTCCCAGATGTCAATGTGTATGTTCCTGAGATGGGTACGACAAAAGGCAAAGAAATTCCGCAGGCTCCTTCATAATACAGCAGAGAGAAACCGGTTTCGGGTGGCGAGTTGCTTTCCCTGTTTTGGGGGTCTGCTTCGGTATCTATTACGATATAATATTCGCCTACCGGTAGTGGATAATCGAGAATAGCGACTGTGGAATCATTGGGCGGGTCGTTTTCGGCATAGACCAGGCAGGTTTGACCGCAGAGGTAGGAAAACAAAAATACGCCGATGGGTTGTTGTGAAGTCACCTCGATATTGATAGTAGTCGGAACTTCCAGTCGAAAATTCTGGAATGATTCGCCGCCTTCGTATGCCCTTACACCGTTGTAACACAAGCTGTAATTGTCGTTGGCCACACTCATGGTGTTGTTGGGGTCTGTGGCGCCAACTACGAAATCACCACAAAATAATTGGTTGGGATTAGTGGCACACGCATTGGTAGGAAAAACGGCAATGCCAAAAGAGCCGGTTGTACTGCCCATAATGGCGATATAATAAAAACCTCCCGGCGCATTTACATAAGTGCTATCGGCAGGGCCAACGTACACCTGGTCGCAGCCGTCGGGGTTACTTTCTGTGCCACAAACACAACGAAATACAAACCCTTTGGCGCCGTTGGGCAGAATGGGTAGTTCAATATCGATTGTTCCGCCAGGTTCATTGTCAAACACATAAATTTTACTTAGAAGCGGATTAGGAAGAGAGCCGCCGAATGCTGCAATCACTTCGGGTACTGTGGTCAATAGCGGGGGGGGGGCATCGGTAAGCTCAAGCGTACCCATAAACGTATCGCCGCGGTAGATGAAGGTTCCCCCCACATCGCACACCGAGTTGCAATATTCCCATTCCCGGGGCGTATACCCCAGGCAGAGGGCTTCTTCGGCGCAATTGATTTGCGCGAAAAGGCCGTTTTTCATGCAAATCGGCTCTTCGCCCTGACAAATCACACTGCCGCAGTTGATTTTCCAGAGGCAGATATTATCGACATAAAACAGGTGGTTGGTATTGGCGTAAAAATTGATGGAAGCCAACTGCGAAGAAATACCCGAGGAGCCGTCGTCGAAATTATTCCAGGAATAGACAAATTCGCCGTTTATCCATAGTTCAAATTTGTTGGCGCTGATGTCGATGATCTGCATGATCTCGTTCCAGCTATTAAAAGCAAACGGGAAGCCGGCCCGGTCGAAGTTTTCAGCGCCGATGCGCAAATGCCCTGTGCCATTGGCTTCAAACCGTACCTGGTAAGCTCTATTTGTAGGCGTGATGTTTTGCTGGCTGTGGTTGATGCTAAAGAAGGCTTGTTTGCCGGCGGGGATGTACATGTTCCATGATAATCGATAGCGGCCCTGGGTTTGGTTGCCGAGTTGAAACAGCACGTCGGGGTCGATGGCGCCGTTTTGTTCCAGTTTGAGCATTTTTCCGCCCAGGAATACATCGTTTACCACAGTGGCGTCGTCAGATGAGGGGATTCGTTTTCGCCAGCGGGCGGTTTGGGCTGCTACGCCCTGTCCTGCGGTATAACTGTTGAGGTTATCGCATTTTACCAGCGAGGCGTTGGGGAAAATGGTCGCTGCCTCGGCACAGGAGGATGAATTGCAATCGGTGCAGGTTTCCCATTCGTCCATGGTGTAACCCGCGCAGCGGGCGGCGCATTCGCTATCATAGGTGTCGCCGTTTTTGATGCATTTGGGATTGGGGTCGAGGTTGCAGGGAATGCCGGTACAGTCGGCTTTGCGCAAGCACAATTTATCGATATAAAAAAGCGAATTTATATCAAAATCGCGGAAGTGGACGGCGCCGAGTTGCAGGAGATTGCCGTTGCTGCCCACATTAAAAGGCCAGGAATAAATAAACTCGCTATTGATCCACAATTCAGCCTTGTTGGCTTCGAGGTCTATGATTTGCATCACCTCAATCCAGGTATTATGCTGGAAGGTAAATTGGGCGGCAGGCATGTTTAAACTCTCATTTCGAATGTTCATGCTGCCTACGCCGTTTATAAAGTTGACCTGATAGGCCAGGTTGGCCAGTTCGCTACCCATTTGGGTGTGCTGCACGGCATAATAAGCTCGTTTTCCCGTCGGCACATACATCAGCCACGACAGTCGAAACCGGCCCTGTGTCCGGTTTTTGAACAGGTACATGGCGTTGACCTTGTCGATCAGGCTACTCTGGGGATTCGGTTTTTCAAATTTTAATACCTTACCTACTCCGGAAGGATTATTCACTATTGCGGGATCGGTGGCGTTGTTGATCCATTTTTCCCACAAAGGCGATTGATTGGTGATACCGCCAAGTGCGTAACTTTCAAAATCATCGCATTGCAATACGGGACCTAATGCGGGGTCTATAGTGCTTTCGTAACAGGAGACATTGGGGGCGCCGCATATATTGCAGGAGTTGCTTTGGGTGGTAACGGAAAGGGTAAAGGCGCCGGCAATTCCCGCAAATTTGCCATCGACAACAATGCGATAAGACCCTGTACTAAATAATCCGCTGATCTCTTCGTGGTTGGGGCCATCGTTTCGCGAAAAGCAGAAATCCGAAAATGTACTGCAACTGTTGGTTTTAAAAACAAATAAATCGAGGTCGGCATCCAGGTTGTAGAGGTTGATGGTGAGCAGGGTAGAGCCCGACACGGTGAGGTTAAACCACACGTCGTCTCCGTTGTAGTCGGCATTTCCGGGGTTGTTGAGGATACAAATGCCGGGCATGGCGGCATAGGTATTGTAATTGGCGTGGTTGCCCGCGCCGCCCGAATTCCAATTCAGTTGAAAGTCGCAAGTAGAGGTTGCAAGCGGTATGTTACAGCTCGACACAGGCCCGAAGCTGATGCTCCAACTGAGCAATACGCCGTCGTCAACGCCCACCGCGTCGTCGCAGACTTCCAGTTTCCAGGTACCGTTAAGCGTAGAGAAAACCGTATTGGGGTTGCCTTCCGGCAGGTATGTGCCCGTAAAAGGGGCAAAACCGGTAGAGATGCTGCCGTTGGGAGCTAAAATATTGTTAAACACAAAAGTTGTATTGGAATAATTGGCTCCGTTGCCGCCGTTATCGGTAGAAAGCTCTACTAACACGTTGCCGGGCCCGCGCAGGTATATATCCAGGTCGGAAGTACGGCTGTGATTGATATTGACCGTTACTTGGGTTAGCCTGTATGCCAGGGCGCCCGCCGAAACCGGAATGGTGTTGGCCGGGATGATGATGTTGGCATTGGTCACCGTCGGACAATAAGGGATTGTCAGGTTCGGTGAAGAAGAAAAGTTATAAGCCTGTTGCGCAATGGCAACACTTGAAAACAAACAGAGCAAACTAATAATGACAAATGGTGTAGATAGTTTTTTCATATCAACTCAGGGTTTTATGCTTTTTGAAATTCTATAGCCACAGCAAGAGCCGCAACTACGTTATGGAACACCACAATAGGAAAGAAAAAAGAATTGAGAGGCAGTATAAGTCAATAAATTGACCGGTTTTCATGATTTTGGGGTTAAGAGCTTGTTTGGACTTTCATCAACGAACTGCAAGCGACAAATTTTGTTTGATACTTCGTTGCGTTTTTTCGCCGTAGCTGCCGGCTACGCCTGCAAAACGCGCCTCGTCTGAAATAAAATTTGTTCGCTTTCGAATCGTCATGAAAATCCAAACAAGCTCTAAG
>JAEUUQ010000301.1 GCA_016787505.1 Saprospiraceae bacterium
TGGTTCGCCCATCTGGCTTTTGTACCCTGCACAACTTGCCCCGCACCGAAAGGTCAGGAAAAACTGCCGGTGCGAAGTATAATAGGAGCCATCAACCTGGCTTTGGAGGATGTAAATGCTGTATAGATCAACTTTCATTTAGAGTATGTTTTGAAATCCAAAAGCGGATTTTTAAAAAATTGACAATCGGGTGAAAAATGGGAACTGGCCAAGTAATTTGTGGTTGCGAAATCATCAATTACTATGGTCAAAGTCAAACTCCCTTTCAGGCGTCAGCGTTTCACCAGTCTGACCAATTCCCAGTGGCAAGTTATAAAGGATTTTGTCGAAACTGGTAGAAAACGTACGCATTGTCTGCGCCGCATCCTCGATGCCATTTTCAAGTTGAACCGCACGGGCTGCCAATGGCGCAACCTTGAAAGCCCGTTCCCTTGGCAGACCGTCTATTACTATTTCCAAAAGTGGAAAAGGGACGGCACTTGGGCTGCCATCCTCCTGCAACTCGTTAAAAATGAGAGAGTCAGACAACAGAGAGCCCCATCGCCTTCAGCTTGCGCTGTCGACAGCCAAAGCGTCAAAAAAGGGGCCATGGTCAAGCTCGACAGCGGGATTGACGGCGGAAAGCTGGTCAACGGGCGCAAGCGGCACTTGGCCGTGGACTGCCTGGGGCTGCCACTTGCCATCTTCGTCTCGGCCGCTAGCATGCACGATGGCGAGGCCGGGGTCGAGTTGCTCTGGCAGTTGGACCTGGTCTCGAAACGGCTTGAACTTATCCGTGGCGACCAGCACTACGGCGGCTATTTCAAGGAATGTGCGGCCATCTACAAATGGGAGGTGGAAACCACTCAGAGGCCGGAAAGCCACAAGGGTTTTGTCCCCGAAAAGGGCCGTTGGCAGGTTGAGCGCTCGTTCGCTTGGTTCAACTTTTTCCGAAGACTGAGCCGTGACTACGAGAAAACAGCAGATTCTTCGGCTGCCTTTATTCAGATTTCATTCATCGATATCATTCTTGCAAGAATCTCAAATTAAATTTCAAAACATACTCTAACACTTCTCGAAAGGGTAATATCGTATAGAATCCCTCTGTAGTGTGTGGAATAAGCCAAGCCGGCGGTACTTGCACAAGTACTCTGCGAGTATGACAACGAAGGAACATCCTTGAGTTTACCAGGAACGGGTGAGACCTGTGTTTACTGTTCACTTTCACCGGCTATGACTGTCCACTTTGCGCCGGATTATGCAATATGAATCCCATTCCTCAACATTTATCTGGTAGCCGCACAACTTTGCCTGGCTTTTAATTATGGTGAATTCGCCATAATTAAGCTGGACTTTAGTAATTTAAAATAGAGCCTTATCAGCACTACTTGCACTGATACTCAGGTGGATGAAGGAATATCATTGATCTTACCGGGACCGGGTGAGGCCTATTTCGCTCTGTCTGCACCAGCTTTCTCCGGCCTCATCTTTTAATGATTATAGCCTTATTCTTCAATTATAGTCTCAATTTGAATCACAAGATCTTCGCTTTCCTGGATTAATGATCCAATATCCTCTTCGGTCAAATCTCTATAATCCCTGTAGTCGGCATCCTGGCGTAAGTTGAATAGCTTATTATACAGACTACCAAATGATGGAGGCAATTTGGAAGTGCTGATAAGTTCCTTGTTGAAAGCAGCTTTGATTCCACTATGAGTGCTAGCTTCAATCCCTTTTATAATCAAATAAGCGGATACAGCATAAAAGCATGCATAGTAAAGCCGGCTAGCAGTTGTATTCCAATGGCCTTTCCCCGAAAGAAGTTTTGCTTCTTTAATTGATTCTCTGGCTCGTTCAAGCCTGTATTTTGATAGTTCTTCTTTAGAATAATAACTCATTAGGCTGCTTTTGGAGAAACCACTTCAATGCCATCCCGGTTAACGTTTTTGAAAAATTCTGATTCCCTGTACTTTAGCCAGACTTCCTCATTTTCAATTACTGAGGTAATGACTTGCTCGGTGTTCAGTTCAATAAGATACAACAACTCCCAAATCTTATCCTGTAATTGCCGGGACGCTTTTTTCTTTGTCAGGATCAAAAAATCCCAGTCGGAGTCTGAACGGAAATCTCCTCTCGCTCTCGATCCAAACAAGATTACCCTCGCCTCCGCATCAACCTTTTCAATGGTCTCTTTTACGATCAATGGAATCCCTTCTATCGTCTTCGTTACCATATTCCTTATTTTAAAGGTAAGTTAGCAGGATATCCCCAAATATACAACTTTTTCAAGGGGGCATAACTACGTATATTCCCACATTTGTCTCAATCCTCAATTGCCTCAACCCCAAGTTGCTTTAGTCGCTCAAGGTGCTCCTTCATGGTGTTGAGCTGTTCTGGGGAGTGTCCCTGTCAATCGGTGACCTCACCGGAGGCCAAGAGCGGATTCTGAGAGCGGTATGACTTTGTTGGATTTCCAGGGTACTTCTTATCCGTTAAATTGGGATCATCTTTAATCGGGCCTGTCGGCTCTACAATATATACCGCACGCCGTCAAGTTATGGTCATAACTTTTCCGGCTTTGCGGCATTATACCTCGCGCCCGAGCAAAGGTCATGCACAATTTATGGCGGCGCGAGGTATAAATTCTGCCGGGGCCTTCGCCCAAGGCAAGTTCGGCGCCCCAAATAGCAGCATCCAAGGTGGCGCTTAGATAGACATAGGAAGCCTTCTTCTTCTTACCGTAGTTTGAATGAAAGCCGGGTTCGATCAGGTCTCCCTGCTTCAGATTGGCCTTAGTAGGTACCATGATAGAATATCTGTCAACTCAGCTTGTCCTCATTTTTGTTTGATTCCATTGTTGCCATATTATCGTGAATGTCTTTTCGTGTCTTGCCAATTATGGGTACATATACGGCTCATTACCATACGCCATTTTCCTCACATTTTCCAATACCCTTTTCATATAAATCCGCCAAAAAGTATGTGTAAACAACCAGTTTAATGGGTAAAGCCAAATAATATCGGCGTGTAATGTATAGGTGTATGTGATCAAAATCGTATTTTCTTTTATTTCGGTCGTCCTCCATTCGCCAACAAATTTTGAAAAACCCAACATCCAGGATTTAAAATCGCTTACTTCGATTTTCCAATATTGATTTTCTATTCTTACGATTACTTTGTCCACGGAGGATTCCCCGCCTTTAAAGGTAGGCGATTTGGCAACAAATACTTTTTTGCTTCCGCCCGGCTTGCCCCACGACTCATCGTCCGTACAATGCGTGACCTTTGGCAATACACCAAAACCGGTGTGCACTTTAGCCACATCACAGAGCATAGGGGTTTTAAAGGCTCTTTCCAGGGAGCAATGATATATTGTTTGAACGGTAACGCTTGTCGTCATTAGGGTATGATTTTGTACGGTGGCTGTTCAGCACGTAAAATAATAATTCTTTTGTTTGTTCTCTCCCCACTCCGGTCGACAAAGAATGCAGGAGCGGTTGCAAATTGCACGCAGGCGCACTATCTTTAGCCCCTGTTAAAAGAAAAACATGAGTACAAAATCCATCGCACCGGCGCTCAATGCAGCGCTCATCAACGAAGACAGCATAGCCCGCTATCGCGAAGAATTTGCCACTGCGCGCCCTTACAAACACCTGGTTATCGACAATTTCCTGGAAGAAGGGCTGGCGCAGTCATTGTTTGCCAACTTCCCCAAAGTGAGCGAATTGCGCAAGCACTACAAAGGCATCAACGAAAACAAATCGGAAGGGTCGAGTTTTGACCACTACCACACCGACTTCGCCCGCGTGCTCGACGCCATCAAAAGCCCCGCGTTCATTCACTGGCTTGAGCAGGTTACCCAAATCAACGACCTCTCGCTGCCCGACGACCACCGCGGCGCCGGCGTACACCAGGGCCGCAACGGCAGCTTCCTCGACATCCACGTCGACTTCAGCGTACACCCCATCCTCAATCTGCACCGCCGCCTCAACCTGCTGATCTACCTCAACAAAAACTGGAAACCCGAATACGGCGGACTATTGGAGTTGTGGAACGAAGACGTGAGCGTACTCGAAAAAGCCGTCTTGCCCGGTTTTAACCGCGCCGTCATCTTCGAAACCACCGAAACCTCCTACCACGGCTACGACGTGATCAATATCCCCGAAAACGAATCGCGCAAATCCATTTACTCCTATTATTACTCGCCGGTGGCCTCCGGCGTGAAATACCACGACACCATCTTTAAACCCCGCCCCACCGATTCGCTGGCCAAAAAGACGCAGACTACCATGAAGGAGGCGCTCAAAAACGGCATCAAGCAAATCATGAAAAGCCTGGGATTGAAATCCGTCTTTGAAAAGCTCGAATAGAAATTTTTTTTCGATTGAACTTTTATGATCTATTTTTTTGTTGTAATTTTGCCACGCTCTTTGAAAAAGGAGTGGATAGACCCATAGTGTAACGGTAGCACACCAGATTTTGGTTCTGTTCGTCAAGGTTCGAATCCTTGTGGGTCTACAGCGAAGGGCGCTTCATTCGGAGCGCCCTTTTTCTTTTGTACCATTCAAGATTCAATCTGCCGGTGTAACCCCCCAGAATCAAGGCTCTTCTGCCCAAAGGTAGAGAAGAAGTGGAGACGCAAATGATAAAAAATAGATAGCGCGTTTTATATCGCTATATAGTTACGCTATGATAAAACGACACAAACCAGACAAACAAAATGTTAAAAATTTGAAAAAATCAACTAATTTTTTTATTTTGAACGCCGTAAGGCAAAATTTATGGAAAGTAAAAGTATTGACTTAAAAATTGAAGGCATGAGGGAGGGTAAACCGCTTTCTCCTGACCTCTTGGATGTTGACGAGCTTGTCAACCTGCTTTCCTATGCCCGTGATTTTTTGTTTCCTGAAAAAAGTCAAGATCGATCCCGCGTAAATATCAAAATTGAGGAGGGAAGCGCTATCATTAAGTTTTTTGTACCAAATGCGGTTGCCATCCAGTCACAAGCCCTCTTGGGCGCTTTAAACACTGCCCACGATTTAGGGTTATTAAAGCCTAAACAAGTCGAGGCAATCCAGTATATCCAACAGTTTATATCCAGAGAGAACTTTGCACTCAAGTTCGGGCTATCGGGAAAACTTGATGAAGGGCTTTCCATTAACCGGCAAACCGAATGGACATCTCCCGAAGAGGTCTGGGTTAATGAAGAGCTATACGTTGTAGGAGAAATTATTGACATCGGAGGCAAAGCAAATCCTAATGTCCATCTAGATACAAAAGAGTTTAATACAATTACGATTTCGTCTACTCGAGAGATGTTGGGCGAGGATAGCAAGAACCGGTTATACAAAAAGCAACAGGTCAGAATAAGGATAAAAAGAAGCCTTAAGACGGGCGAATATGATAAGAAGTCAGCTGTTTTATTAGCGTTTATTGACTTTGATGAAGGCGAATCTCCTGATGAATATTTGGACCGCCTTATTGCAGAATCGACGCCTTATTGGGAGAAAGTAAGTGATCCTGAAAAATGGCTCAATAATGTAAGGGGCTATGGCTAGCAATATTCAGAAAATATTTTTAGACACCAGTTTTCTGATTCGTCTTTTCAAAAAAGATACCCCGGAGCATGAAAACTCAAAGTCCTATTTTCGTCGCTTTCGAAGTGAAAAATGCGAGATGTTTTTGTCAACCATTGTCGCTGCCGAATACGGGGCGGGTGCAGATATAAAGCTTCTTCCCTACAGAGATTTAACGGTATTGCCCTTTAACTTAAATCACGCTGAAAGATCCTCTGCTTTAGCAAAACTTGCTTTTGAAAATAAGAAGAAAGGAGTAATTGTTCTGGAGAACCGGGTGGTTATTCCAAATGATACTAAACTTTTAGCCCAAGCTGAAGAGGTAAGTGTTGATATTTTCATAGCAAGGGACGACAATTGTGAAAAAGTATACCGCTTGATGAAAGATAATGGGTTGATAAGTTTCAATTATCTCGACCTCAAAACCCCTCCAAATGAGTTTTTTGCGGAACTTTTTAATGAGTGAGTATCTTGGGGTATATATCAGTGAATGATGCCAACTATTGAATCTAATTCCGATTTGCTCGCTATACATTATTCCACAACTCCGCCAACATCTCCGCCTGCTTCAATACTGTATCCGTAGCCAGTTTCTGCATGTCCGGCGGATAGCCGTATTGCCGCAGGGTTCTTTTGACGATCACCCGGAGTTTGGCTTTGACGCTTTCTTTGATCGTCCAGTCTATGGAGGCATTTTGCCGCACGCGTTCGGTGAGGACTACTGCTAATTCTCGCAGTTGTGCTTGTTGCATCAACTCCCGGGCACTGTCATTATCCGCTACCGCAGAATAAAAAGCGTACTCGAAATCGGATAAACCCAGGTGCTTTGCCTCATTGTCCATCTCAACGATCTCTTTACTCAGCCTGATAAGCTCGTCCATTACCTCGGCAGCGGTGAGTATTTTGTTGTGGTATCTTTTGATGGATTGCTCTAACATCTCCAGCAGGGATTTGCTCTTTACGAGGTTCTTTTTCGCTAATGCCCTGATTTCGTCGTTGAGCAGTTTTTTGAGCACTTCCAGCGCCACATTTTTATGCTCTTTCCCCTTTAGTTCAAGCAGAAATTCTTCCGAAAGTATGGATATATCGGGCTTTTTGATGCCGGCGGCATCGAACACGTCGATTACCTGTTCCGATACCAACGCCTGGTCTATCACCTGCCGTATGGTCGTTTCTATTTCTTCGTCGGTTTTCCCCAAGCCGGTAGCGTCAAATTTGGCCAGCCTTGCCTTTACCGCCTGAAAGAAGGCGACTTCTTCCTTGGCATCCATGGCCTGTTCGTGGGGCGTGGCAATGGCAAAAGCCCTCGATAACGCCGTTACTTCGTTGATGTAGCGTTTTTTGCCGTCTTCCAGACCAAGGATATGCTCCTCTGCAGCCAGGATGAGCGACAATTTTTGAGCGGTGCCCGCTTCGAAGTAATCTTCATAGGCAAAACCGTGATACATCTGGGATACGACTTCCAGTTTTTCCAGCATCAATTGAACGGCCTGCTCCTGGGCCTCTGTGGGATCGCCCTTGCCGCCCGCGTCGGAATAAAACGACAACGCATTTTTGAGATCGGCGGCGATGCCCAGGTAATCGACGATCAAGCCGCCGGGTTTGTCTTTGTATACCCTGTTTACCCTGGCAATGGCCTGCATGAGGTTGTGCCCTTTCATCGGTTTGTCGATGTAAAGGGTGTGCATGCAGGGCGCGTCAAAACCGGTGAGCCACATATCCCGTACGATGACGATTTTAAGCTCGTTATCGGGGTCTTTCATGCGCTCGGCCAGCAGCCTGCGCTGTTCTTTCGAGGTATGGTGTTTGGCTATTTCCGGGCCGTCGGAGGAGGCCGAGGTCATCACTACTTTTATCGCGCCTTTCGATAATTCATCGGCATGCCATTCCGGTTTGAGTTGGACGATAGCTTTGTAAAGCTCGGCGGCAATACGCCGGCTCATCGTTACGATCATGGCTTTGCCTTCAAATACTTCCTGCCTTTGCTCAAAATGGCTGATGATGTCTTCGGCGATGATTTTCAAGCGGTTGGGACTACCTACCAATGCCTCCAATTGCGTCCATTTGGCCTTTGCTTTTTGGGTGTTGGTCCATTCGTCCTGGTCGAGCTCGTCGTCGAGTTCTTCTACTAATTGTTTGCCTTCTTCGCTCAGGTTCACTTTGGCCAAGCGGCTCTCGTAGTAGATGCGCACAGTTGCGCCATCCTCCACAGCTTGCGCGATATCGTATATATCCACGTAGTTGCCGAAGACGGCGGGCGTATTGACGTCGGTGTTTTCGATGGGCGTACCGGTGAAGCCGAGGTAGGTGGCCTTGGGCAGGGCGTCGCGCATGTATTTGGCGAAGCCGTAAACGGTTTTTTTGCCGATGATGTTTCCCCGCTCGTCTTTGTCGTCTATGGTTTTTGCCCTAAACCCGTATTGGGTGCGGTGGGCTTCGTCGGCTATGACGACGATGTTTTCCCTCCCCGAAAGTTCTTCGTATACGTTGCCTTCTTCGGGCTGGAATTTTTGTATGGTGGTGAAAACGATGCCGCCGGAAGCGACTTTCAGCAATCGCTTGAGCTCTTCGCGGTTTTCCGCCTGTACCGGCTCTTGGCGGAGCAGCTGCTTGGAGGCGGCGAAGGTGTCGAATAACTGGTCGTCGAGGTCGTTTCGGTCGGTGATGACCACGATGGTGGGGTTGTCCATCGCCAGTACGATTTTGCCGGTGTAGAACACCATCGACAGCGATTTGCCGCTGCCCTGGGTGTGCCATACCACGCCGCCCTTGCGGTCGCCCGGCGGTTGTTGTTTTACGCCCCGAAGCCCATAGCTTTCCGGAGATTCTTCCGAAACGCTGTATTTCCCTTCTTTTGGGCCGCTGAACCCGGCAGCCCGCAGGGTGGATTCTACGGCCCTGTTGACGGCGTAGTACTGGTGATAAGCCGCCAGTTTTTTTACGGTGCTGATGGTGGTGATGCCCGTTTCGGCGTCTTCTCTTTTGGATTTTTCAAAAACGATGAAGTGGCGCACTAAATCGAGAAGCGTTGCTTTATTTAGCATGCCCACAATCAAAGTCTCCAACTGGCTGACGAGGTGAGAGGCTTCTGCTTTGCCGTCAGCCGACTTCCAGGCCATATAGCGGCTGTAACCCGCCGAGATAGAACCCGCCTTTGCTTCTAATCCGTCGGAGATGACGACAAAGCCGTTGTAGGTAAAAAGCGAGGGGGTGATTTCTTTGTAGGTACCGATTTGACGGAAAGCCGAGCGAATGGTAGCGTTTTCATCAGTCGGGTTTTTGAGTTCTATGACGACCAGCGGAATGCCGTTTACAAAAAGTACGATATCTGGGCGTTTGTTGTTCCCCTTTTCAATAACGGTGAATTGGTTGGCTACCAGAAATTCGTTGTTGTCGGGGTCGTTAAAATCGACCAGCCAAAGGCGGTCCCCCCGCTCTTCGCCGCCGGCTACGCGTTTGGACACGGGCACGCCTTCGGTCAGGTAGCGGTGAAAGGCCTCGTTGTTGGCTGTCAGGTCTTGCGAGCTTATGCGCTGAATTTCTTTGACGGCTTCGGCCCGCGCGTCGGGGGGAATGGCCGGGTTGATTCTATGGATAGCGGTTTGAAGTCTTGTAAGCAGCAGTACTTGCTCGAAGGATTCTCTTTCGGGGGTGTCGGCATCGGGGGCTATGTTGGGGGCATAGACGTAGTGGTAGCCCAGTTGTTCGAGGCATTTTATGGCGAGTTGTTCTATGGCGTTTTCGGTGATTCGGGACATAGGTCATGAAAGAATTTTCATATTGAAATTTCAATGGGTATTTCAATCATATTTTTCACGGTTGTATACAACTCGACATCCTGTGCAGGAGTATCCAGAGAAATAATCAAAGAATAACGTGTTTTATGCTCAACTTTCCCCAAGTGTTTTCTCTCCCGCCACCAACCAATTACAGGATAAACCGCTATCAAATTACAAGTTGCTAATTCGGCGGCTGTTCCTTCCCAAATATCTGATTGTATTGAACCCACTGTTCTGTTATCTTTTCCTATTTTCCACCTATGACTTCCAGGGGCATTCTTCACGACTTCATCTTTTTCCCGGGCGGCGATATTTACCCTTTTTCTGAATACTTCTTCTGTTTCGTGAATGTTATTGACGTCAAACCTGAGTCCATGTGATTGATAGCGGTATTTGTCTTTCCAGCCAATTTCACCTGCCCCAGGCTCTATGAAGTATGAGAGCGTAATCCTTAATTTAACTGGTATTTGCCCAATCTCCAAAAGTATGTCTTTAGGCCATGGAAAATTAAAGAAATGAATCTCGTTAATTTCAGGTAAATTTTTGTCATTAAGCCTGAAAGGTTGGATTATTTCCTGCGCAATTAAGGTTAAGGCGCTTTCCTGGCTGTATAAAGCGCTGTCTAACCGAGGGATACCAAAACCGAAAACCCGAAGCAGGTTTCTCATATCGCTTTTTTTCGCTGATCTAACTTTCGCTTGACTCAGCATAACGTCATTCCATTCGGCGGAATGTACTATTAATCCCCTAATGGTTTCAGGCCAGGCATTTGGGTATTCATACGCAATTTTTGCTGCAAACCAGGAAGCTTGAGCAGTCGCTGCACTGGTTGCATTGATCGTATCAAATGGCCTGGTTTGAAATGCTTTTGACGTTGAGAGTAATTCTAAATCTTTATGTTCTGTAATCTGACTGCCATCGGGCGACTGAATTAAATTTCCTCCTTCAAAAACGACATCAGGTTTTATCGGCCATTTTTTTTCCCAAATCAAAGATGTAGAACTAAAAGGCGAAAGTGCCCCCCTTTCAGCTATCAGTGTGAATCCTTGAAAATTAGGATCGTTAACTCGAATTTTATCAGTATATGCCCCAATAGTCAATGCATTCCATGCTTGAGCGGGATTTTCAATCGAAGTGGTAAAATTCGAGATAGGGTAATTTTGCCAATCATGTACATCAACAATATTACCCGCAGAAATAATGATCAATCGTTGATTTTCTCCTTCGCCGAAAGCGAGATTGTCTATCGCTCCGGACCAGGATGAAGGACGACCTTTATTTACATCTTCGTCTGATGTAACGGCCATGCAATAAATCAATCTCAATCCCGGGTTTTGAATCTCTGCTCGAGAAATGCCTTGTGCCGTAATATCACCCCATAACTCTCTTGGCGTTTGTTGGCCGGCAGGGGAAGGCAGGATTTTTACAGAACAGAGTTTATGCGTGATTTGAAACCGGGTTTGAGAAAGTAATGCTTCTTCCAAACTCCCATAACCACCTATCCCTGCCATTAAGGTACCATGGCCGGAGGCGCCAGCATGGTCATTAGTACCCCATGACGGATCTACTGTTAAAGTGTTTGCATCATCAAGAAGTTGTCGTAAAAGCGGGTGGCCATTATTTACACCAGAATCCAATATGCATATTTTCAATCCAGTATCCGCGATATCCAACCTGTCGAGTAAATCATTAACCCAATCTTGTTGATCGATGTTACGTTCATTTACCCAAAACCCTGCCGGCTCTTGTCCTGCTCTAAATTCAGCAAGCAAGTTGCTCCTTAGCATCAGCTCGATCAATTGATCCCTATTGGCATTGATCAAAAGAACTGCTCGTTCTGGAAAAATAATGCTGCGAGGTTTAGCTTGAATACCAATCTCGTCTAATACTGATAAAAAAGTTTGTATTTGGGTTTGTTCCTGCTCTTGCTGGGTATTTACATTGAGCCATACTTCGCACCATTTTGCATAAGTTGTTGGTATAAGCTCCGGTTTATCCGTCCATAATCCCTCCAACAAGGCAATGCTAATGTCTTCAATGCTGTTGACAAGCGGGGCGTTTTTGGGTTTACCCGTTTTAATTCCCTTTTCTTGATAATCCGAAATTTTTTTGATAAAAAAACCTTCCAGGCCATTTGGTATGTATACTGTCGCTTTTACTTGTTTATGATCATCCCCTACTTCCTCCTCCTTTACATTGAGCAAGCGAATACCTTTTGTTATGCTCTCTAAACTTTTTGTTACAAGGTCGCTATCAGTAGCGCTTGTAAAGGAAAGATAAGTTCCTTCCCTGGTTGGGATGCCTGCTGCTGTTCGTTCCTCTTGTAATTTACTTTTTTCTCGCCAAATGTGCTCGAACTGTTTCAGCAACTTTTGGCTATGTAATTGCCTGTCACGTTGAGGAATACGCAGTTGGGGGCCTCTACTTGATGCTGACTTATATTTCTCTGATTTTACATTTCCGGTAATGAAAATGTGTTTGAATAAATCTGCCATTTCCTGATATTATTTATGATATGCTGCATTGCGATCTTTGATAGCCTTAAGAATTAAATCGTTATTCATCGTTTTGTTTTCGTCTAAAACTATTTCTTTTATGGCATCCAGACAAGCAAGCGATATTTCGGCATGACTCAGCCCGTTGATATTTGGTAGCAGCTTTTTAAAATTCAAATTTTTACTATACCTGGATAAACGATTTTTAAGCAAAGCCATTTTCTCTTTTTCATCGGGAAGATGGTATATAATTACATCGTCAAATCGGCGAAAGAGCGCTTGATCTAATAGCGTTTTATTATTTGTAGCGGCAATGATGAGACTATCCGAATTGTCCCTTTCTATGAATTGCAGAAAAGAATTAAGTACTCTTCGCATTTCACCCACGTCGTTGTCTCGGCTTCTTTCAGCACCGATGGCGTCAAATTCATCAAAAAGATAGACGCCTTGTTTTTGGTTAATCAAATCAAAAATCTGTCGCAATTTTGCACTGGTTTCCCCCATGTATTTGGTAACCATTTTGTCCATCAAAATGGTATAAAGCGGCAATTTGAGCTCGTTAGCGATTATCGACGCGGTAAAGGTTTTTCCAGTACCCGGGGGGCCGGAGAGTAAGATTTTGCGCCTGTTTTCTAAATCGTGCTTTCGAAGTTTATCCCGTTGCAAAAACTCTAAAATAACACGTTGAATTTTTTTAGTAATGTCTTCCGAGGTGATTATATCTGTAAGTTTAGCGGAGGAGGAAGTCTCTATTACAAGCCCTGAGAGGTCAGGAGAAAGCGATTTAGCCTTGAACTTGTCTGTTTTTGCCTTATCAATGATAGCTTTTACTTCGTTTGCTACCGAGCTATGCCCCAGCTTAGCTTCATGAGCGGCAATTTGCAAAGCCATAGTCGCAAACCTCTCAGGCTCATTGTTGTAATGAGCTTGTATGAGAGATATTATATGTGCTGCGCTTGCCATTTACTTGCGAAGTTACAAGTTTTTTTTGATAAAATCTACACGGATTCTACTTTTACCTCCCCACTCATCAACTTGGGCAGCAAGCTGTCCCGCATGGCAGTGAGGGTGCGGATTTGGGTCTGGTTGGCTTCTATTTTGGAAATAATATCTTCAAGCTCTTTTTCACATTTCTTAATGATTCCTGCTGGCGGCACTTTAAACATGATACTTTTCAAGCCTTCAATAGTGAGCGCTTGTTGTGTACTTCCAATTGTAATTGATGCTAATTCTTCTTGCCCAACTTTACTTATTAGCCAAAAATAAATTATGGAGCTTGGGATAATATTAAAATCTTTAAACCAAGTTAGGTTTCCATCTTTAAAATAAAATTTATCCTTGCTTTTTACTCTATATGCAACCCCTAGGGTACCTACAGATGTTAATAAAATATCTCCTTTTTCAGGAGATCCGAATTTAGATTCGATTTCTTCAAACCTTTGAGGTGAGATGTAGAGTTCGCTTGAGGTTGCACCTATGCTTCTTAATTCAATAATTTCTTTGCTTCTGTAAAAAGGAATCCCAATTGAAACATATTCAGAATAAAATATTCTTTTACTTGAAGTAATCGTAAGTAAGTCCCCAAGTTTTTTTTCCTCCCACTCCTCCCCCGCCTCCTCCACAAACCACTGCCGAAACAAGGTCTCCGCCAGTTTTTCAAGCGTGGCATTTTGGTGATGTAGCAGGTCTATTTTGTCGTCTAAACTGCTGAGGATGGAGGCGATGGCGCGTTGCTCGGGGAGAGGAGGGAGAGAAAATTTCAAAGCTTTTAATGAGGCTAAATTTAAAGTAGGTTGTACTGTGTCATTAGTGTTTCCATACATTTGAAAAATAATATCTTCTGTTTTAAATGCATACCTAATAAATTGTATGTCAAATTCATCTTTAATCTTTGCAACACTAACCGCTCTAGCAACATTCCAACCATATAAGCTTGGAGGGACAATTGCACATTCACCTACATTCCCAACTACAGTTATTAAAAGCTCTCCTCCTTTTAATCTTGTACGCTGATATTTTTCTTCTATGGATTTATCTACTTTTAAAATATTATCTATTTTTATTTTACCATCCTTAATATTATTTACTCTAATTATTGGCACTGAGTTTATTTCTGTATGAAATCCCGGTTGGACAATTCCATAAGAAATAATTTCGTCAATCAGCATTTTGTAAAACTCAATTTCCTTCCACTCACTCATTGATTTTAATCTTTAAGAGGTTAGCGGAAATAATTTCATTGAGTTGGGCTTCCTCTTTGAGTTGGGCCTCCAGTTCGGTTTTTAAGGCCATAAACCGTTCTTTAAAATTAAAATCGTCTTCATCATCCGGCAAGCCCACATACCGCCCCGGCGTTAGCACATAATCCAGTTCTCTTACCCGGTCAATAGAAGCGGAGGCGCAAAAACCCGGGATATCGTGGTAATCGCCGGCGGGGTTGCGCCAATTGTGATAAGTGCCCGTTATCTGTTGAACATCCTCGGCGGAGAGCTCGCGGGTGCGGCGGTTGATCAGGTGGCCGAGGTTGCGGGCGTCGATGAATAATATTTCGTTGCTGCGGTCTCGGAATTTGCCGTTTTTGCGGTTGCGGCTCATAAACCAAAGGGCGGCGGGTATTTGGGTATTCAAAAACAACTTGGCGGGCAGGTTTACAATACAATCAATCAATCCGGCCTCGATCAGGGCTTTGCGGATGTCGCCTTCGCCGCTGGTTTTGGAAGTCAAAGCGCCTTTGGCCAGCACTACGCCTGCTTGTCCTGTGGGGGCCAGGTGGTAGATAAAATGCTGCATCCAGGCAAAATTGGCATTGCCTGTGGGCGGCACGCCGTATAACCAGCGACCGTCTTTGCGCAGGAGGTCGCCGCCCCAGTCGCTCACATTAAACGGCGGATTGGCGATGATATAATCAGCTTTGAGGTCTTTATGGGCGTCGTTCAGAAAAGAACCTTCGTTGTTCCACTTCACCTGACTGCTGTCTATACCCCTGATGGCCAGGTTCATCTTGCACAATCGCCAGGTAGTCTGGTTGCTTTCCTGCCCGTAAATGGAGATGTCGTTGATTTTTCCCTGGTGTTCGGTAACAAACTTCTCGGAGTGGACAAACATACCCCCGCTACCGCAACATGGGTCGAAAACCCTGCCGTTGTAGGGTTCCAGCATTTCGACCAATAGTTCTACCACGCTTCGCGGCGTATAGAATTGTCCGCCCTTCTTGCCTTCTGCCAGGGCAAATTCGCCGAGAAAATACTCAAAGACGTGTCCCAGGACGTCGGCACTTCTGGCTTTGGCGTCGCCGAGGGCGATGTTGCCTACCAGGTCAATCAGTTCGCCCAGGCTGGTCGGGTCCAGGTTTTGCCGGGCGTACACTTTCGGCAAAACGCCTTTTAAAGAAGGGTTCTCCTTTTCGATAGCGTCCATGGCCTCGTCGACAAACTTTCCAACCTCCGGCAGTTTTGCTTTGGCGCGCAGGAACGACCAGCGGGATTCTTGCGGCACGAAAAACACGTTTTCGGCTTTGTACTCTTCATCGTCTTCGGGGTCTGCCTCGGCATAATCGCCTTCGCCGGCTTGAAGTTTGGCGTAGAGTTCTTCAAAAGCGTCGGAGATATATTTCAGGAAGATCAGGCCCAATACAATGTGCTTATACTCCGCCGCATCAATGTTTTTGCGGAGTTTATCGGCTGTTTTCCAGAGTTGTTTTTCGAGCGGTTCTTCCTGTTTTGCGTTGGCCATATAGTCTGCTACTCTTTAATCTTTATTGATCGATATTGATTTGTTATTCGTAAAAATAATACTTTCTTACCAGTTAAACGGATAAATCGGAAAAAGTTAAGCTAAATCATTACCTTTATACTTACATAAATATCTGACAATAATCAGATTACGCCATTCTAAATAGCTTCCACAGATATGAATGATGAATTCAAATTGAAATATCTTGAAAATATCGTCTATGTGGTAGCCATTATTTCTAGCATCTACTCGGGTATTGACGGGTTAAGCAGCGCTATAGATTTCCTTAATTTCAAGCTGTCATTGTATTCAAGTATATTTCTTCTCACTTTTTGGGTAGCTATATACCTCTATACCAAGAAGAAGAAACCTGGTATCTCAATCGAAGGAAAAACCGAATATATCATAGGATTGCGTAATAAATTTCACCTTTCTATGATTGCCATATTTCTCGCCCTATGGTTGCCGGTTTTGATAGGCGCTGACTACAGCTCAATCCTAAGCAGAAACGATCAGCAATATAGTTCTTTCAGGGATAACAACGACAATAAAAAATACGAAGCAGTTACTATTAACGGCAGTACCTGGATGGCTCAGAATTTAAACTACAACCCGGAAAAAGGCGTCGACTATTGTTACGACGACATCCCCGCAAATTGTGATTCTTATGGAAGACTGTACGATTGGAAAACTGCGCTGAATGTCTGTCCCGGTGGTTGGCAGCTACCTTCGGATAAAGATTTTGACCAGCTGATAGCCTATTTGGGTGGAACCGGAGGAGCCGGAGCAGAGGCGAAGGCTATACTTCGCGTTTTGTTTTCGGGCATGGGTGAAGTGGATGGCACGTTTTCAAATTTTGGGATAGGAGAATACTATTGGTGTTCCACAGATAAAAACCAGGATTGGGGTATTTGTTATCAACTCAATAAGATAAATAGCTCTTTCCATAAAAGCCAGCTTCCTAAAGATGCCCAAGTTTCGGTCAGGTGCATAAAAATCAAGTCGATGCATTGATTTTGTCTCTTAATAATAAACCTCAAGGTATGAACATATTGCCCCAATATAAGACGAGTACAAGGTTATTCGGCGCAATATTGCTATTAGTTGCTGCCGGGTGCTCTTCTAAAGAGACGACATTTGATTTATCGAAAAACCCGGAATGCATTTATCTTGCAGATTTTAATGGAAACAAGGCAACATTATTGGGTGTGAAAATCGGTGATTCAAAAACTAAAATCCCAAAAGAAACCATAACAAAAGAAACTCCGTCAGGCTGGTTATTTTGTAAGGGCGGCGAGGGTTTTTATGTACAAAGAGGCATTATTGAAAAGCTGCAGCTCCCCTGGTCTTACTTGCTCAAAGCAAATCTTAACAGTGAAGATAATATCACTCGAAAGCTTGGCGCCCCGCAATATTTTTTCAAAATGCCCTCCACACTCAACCATATTGACGGCAATATTAAACATTTCTGTTACCCCAGAAACGATATCTATCTTAACTGGCTTGAAGATTTCAAGTTACAAGCCAGTACCATGCTGATTGAACGAAATATGAATCATGAAAATCATCTTGACATCATTGAAGAATATGAAAGCGTAACTACGATCGTTCGAAAAGGGTTAGACCTTTTTTTAGCAGGTAGCTATGAGGCATCAATCACAAAATTTAAAGAAGCGCTTGCCATACAACCAAATAACAATACGGCAAGATTTCTCATAGGCAGATCGTACTTCTATCTTGAAGAAAATGATAATGCGGCAATTCAATTACATCATGTTATTGACGTTGCCCCGGATTCTTATGAGGCTGCAGAAGCTCATCTATTAATGGCGAAGATCTATAAAAAAGAAGGTTTTTTTGATCAGGCATTATCAGCGGCTCAAAAAGTGGTATTACTGAACTATGATGAATACACTGTTGGCAAGGCAAATGACATCATTGAGGAAATTACAAAGAATAAACGCACTCGAATAACTGAAGAGTATATCGCAAAATCCTTAACTGATGTACACGCAAAATTTTCATTGCAAAAGAAAAAAGAAATTTATTTAACGATTCGAATAGCTTCCATTGTTGAGGATATTATTGCGGATGAAAACAAAAAATATTTTCATTCAAAAGATTACGAATACTCATTCAGTGTGGTTGAAAGTCTCTTTGGAAAAGAAGCGCTGCTAATCAGTACTTATATTCTCTCAGAAGGAGATAGTTCTGGTTGGCGAGAGGAATTAGACACACCATCGATTAAATTTAAGCTGGCAACAGCAATGGCGATAGCCGATTCAAAACAAAGAATGCCAACCCCCGAGGAAATATATTCAATCTTAAAGTAAGCATCGAATTTTACTCAAAACGATCAAAAGTATGAAAGTCCTGCTTTACTATTTTTTGTTTGGCCTTTATTCTTGCTTATTCTCCAATTGCAAAGAGCCGGATATTCAGGTAGAGCTACTTGACAATCCTGAATATATCTATGATGATAATTTTTCCATCGAAGCATTATCCATAGACAGCATAAAAATAGGCGATCCTTTGGGTGCGATAGAACAAGAGAAAGTTATTAAAAGCGACAATGGGTGGCAAATACGACAAGGAGATATAGGCTATTATGTTAAAGAAAACAGGGTGGAAAAAATTAAAGTGGGATGGAATTTTTTGAAGCAAATAGGCATCACAGACGCTCATTTTATCGAAAGGAAGCTGGGAAAAGCAGATGAAGTTCTCATTCGAAAATCTAAATCTGGGGGCACGCCATTATTTGAAATTTATCATTACAAAAAAGGATATACCTTATTTTGGTGTTGGTTGTTTGAAAACGAACTCAGTTACATTGTTTTTGGAAATAACCTAAACCTCGATGAGGAAAAAAGAATATTATCCGAAATTGAAAGCCTCCAGGCTATCGTATCTAAAGGTTTTCAGGCTTTATATGCAGGCAAATTTTCCGTTGCTGTTTCCAACCTTGAAAAAGCAATATTAATACAGCCAAACAATACCTTTTTAAGATATCAACTGGCAAGGTCTTATGAAGGCATTAATCAAAAAGAAAAAGCGCTTTCTCATTATACATCTATACCCAATATTAATCCCAATTCACAATTTGCTGCACAGTCCTGTCTCAATGCGGCTATAATTCATAAGGAGAAAAATCATTACAATGAAGCGATAACGACTCTTGAAAATGTTTTTCAATTAAATCCTTCGGATAGTATATTCAAAGCGGCTAATGATCTTGTTATAGAAATATGGATTGAGAATATAGACAACAAAGCTTTTGTAGATAACAAAATATTAAACTCGCCAATGTATGGGAAGATCTTTTCAAAGATAAATAAACAAGAAAAAAAAGAGATTTATTTACTTTATCATGCCGCATTATTTTATTATCAATCCGCTAAATCAATAAACAAAAATTATTGCTCGTCTATTAGCGAGTCTGGCTATGTCTTGAAAATGGTTCAAGAACTATATGGAGCTGAAGGGGCACTGTTATCTCCAATCATAGCGGCTGGAGAAGTCCCCAAAGAATGGATGGAGGAACTGAATAACGAAAATTTTATTCTCAGGATGGGCCTACTATTTGTAAAGACCGATTCTTACAACCGATTACCTAGTTCGTCGGAGCTAATGGAATTATACCAGTAAATTTGAATAAATGTATAACGCACGCCTATTTCCCAAAATCTTATAACACAATAAGAGGGAGAGGCGCCCAACTTTGCGTCAGTAACCAAAATTAACTGACCATGTACAACACCTCTCATCCCAGCGATCACGGACAACCCCAAAGTCAACGAGTTAAGAGGGGGGGGAGGGTGAGATAGAGAGAGGGAGAGAAAATTTCAATGCTCCCTCCCTCTCTCGCTCCCTCCCTCTCTCCCTCCCCTCCTGCTCCACCAAAACGAAGCCGCTCCGGCGGCAATATTCACAAGTCCCAGCAGGCTCTCGCGGGGTTTGTCCCAGAGCAGATAGCCCAGCACCCATATGCTGAAGGCCAGAAAGAGGTATTGCAGCCAGGGATAAGCCGGACTTCGATAACCTTCATAAGTGCCGCCGCGTTGCCGCAAAACGAGCAGCCCCGCTACGGTGAGGGTAGTAAATAATTGCAGCACAAACCCGCTATACAGCAGCACCTGCTCGAAGGAACTGGTAATCACCATAAACACACTGATAGCGGTTTGGAGCCAGATGGCGCGCACGGGCACGCCCCAGCTATTGTCGCGGGCAAAATACCGCCAGAAGGTATGGTCGTCGGCCATGGCGCGCACTACGCGCGGGCCCACCCACACCATCGCGCTGATGCCCGCAAGAAGCAGTGCCGCAATGAGAATACTCACTACTTGCGCGCCGTTGTGGCCCAGCATAAAAGAAGCGACTACCTGGCCCACTTCTACCTTGTCGAGCAGCGATTCGCGCGGCGCCTGCCGCAGGAAGGAGAGTTGCAACAACACGTATAATACGCCCACCAGTAGGGTACCCCCGATTAGCGCACGGGGAAGGTTGCGGGCGGGGTGTCTGATCTCGTCTACTATATAGGCCGCGGCATTCCAGCCCGAAAACGAATACATGACGTAAATCAAGGCCACGGCATAGGCGGGCTGCCCAATTTCGTGCCGCCATCCCGTACTCCAGTCGAGGGCGTTGGTATCCTGAGCGATCGAAAATCCGCCGAAAATGAGCAAGACAATGAGCAGCAATTTGACGAAAGTAAGGGCATTCTGGAACAGGCTGCTATGGCGCAGACTAAACGAGTGCATCGCCGAAATACCCGCGATAGCCAGCAAGGCAATGAGTTCGCCGTGCAGCGAAAAGATATCGGATAAATAGGCCCCCATGGCCATGGCCGATAGCGCTATGGAAGCCGAAAAACCCACCGTGAGCGATACCCATCCCGACAAGTAGCCCAGCATGGGGTGAAAAATGCGGGAGAGAAAATGATAGTCGCCCCCCGATTTGGGCAGGCGTACGCCCAATTCGGCATAGGAAAAAGCGCCAAAAAGGGAGATTACGCCGCCTATTACCCACAGCGACAGAATGGTCCAGGTGTTTCCGAGGTATTTCAATTGCATGCCGAGGCCGGTAAATACGCCCGCACCGATCATGTTGGCTACTACGATCGCCGCCGCACTTACCCAGCCTATTTTCCGATTTATCTGCATGCACGGAGTAGTCACTACGGTTTATTCCATATTGACGAACTATAAAACTACATTTTCCCCACAGACTGATTTATGGACGGCCGCAGATTAACGAAAGTATAACCTTTTCAATTTCGGATTTGCGATTTGCGATTTCGGATTTATCATTAGAAACAATCCGAATTCCGCAATCCGAATTCCGCAATCCGAAATTCAAAATATTCTTACCTTTGAGGAGGGAAGCGGCTTTCCTGCCTTATCGACCATTTATTCACAATTATGGCTACTCCAATGTTAGAGGTGAAACTCTTTTCAGGTATCGCATCGCGTTATCTGGCTGAAAAAATTGCAGACCATTACGGTCAAAATTTGGGCGACATCGATGTAAACCGCTTTAGCGATGGCGAAATGCAGCCGGTGATCAATGAATCAGTGAGAGGCGGGTATATCTTTTTTATACAATCTACTTTCTCTCCCACCGACAACCTGATGGAATTATTGCTGATGATGGATGCCGCCAAACGCGCTTCGGCGGGGTACATCACGGCCGTAATCCCGTATTTCGGATATGCGCGGCAAGACCGCAAAGACAAACCCCGGGTGCCCATTTCTGCCAAACTCATCGCCAACCTGCTGCAGGCCGCCGGCGCCAACCGGATTATGACCATGGACCTGCACGCCGACCAGATACAGGGATTTTTCGACATCCCCGTTGACCACCTTAAAAGCGAAGCTATTTATATCCCTTACCTGGAAACCCAGGATCTGTCAAACGTCATCTTTGCCTCACCCGATGTGGGTGGCGTAAAACGCGCGCGTACCTATGCCAAATACTTCGGCAAAGACCTGGTGATCTGCGACAAATACCGCAAACGCGCCAATGAAGTATCGTCGATGACCGTAATAGGCGACGTTAAAGGCGGCGATGTGATCCTGGTAGACGACCTCGTAGATACCGCCGGTACGCTGTGCCGCGCCGCGCAGATCATTATGGATAAAGGCGCCAATAGCGTGCGCGCCCTCTGTACGCACCCCGTTTTATCAGGTAAAGCATACGAAAACATCGATTCCTCGATGCTGCATGAACTCATCGTGTGCGATACCATACCCATGCGCCAGCAATCGCCCAAGATCAAAGTACTCTCTACTTCCAAACTTTTTGCACGCGCCATCAGAAATATGCACGAACACCGTTCGATTTCTGCTTTATTTGTTGAAGGATAATTAAAAATAATCCTATCTTTGCGGGCATTTTTTAAAAATATAAATAAAATCACGCTAACATGGAAGTAGTTGCAATTAAGGGACAGGGCCGCAGCGGCTTGGGTAAAAAAGCCACCAAGGCTGTCCGCAACGATGGCCGTATCCCCTGCGTAATTTACGGAGGCGGAGACGCGATTCATTTCACCACCACGGGTAGTGAAGTAAAAAACCTGGTTTATTCAGGCGATTTCCAACTTGCTGAAATCGACGTGGATGGTAAAACGCACAAGTGCATCCTGAAGGATATCCAGTTTCACCCTGTTAATGACAAAATCCTGCACATCGATTTTCTACGCCTCGTTGACGGCCACCCCGTTAAAGTGGAAGTGCCTTTGCGCTTCAAAGGTGTATCTGCAGGCGTAAAAGCCGGCGGTAAACTGCTACAGACCGTTCGCAAAGTCAAAATCAAAACGACGCCCGAGCACCTTGTCGATGAACTGAGTGTCGACATCACTCACCTCGAAATGGGCCAGTCGATCCGTATCCGCGATATCAAACCGGCTACCGGTATCGAAATCATCAACTCTCCGGGTATTCCTATCGCTACTATCGAAATACCGCGCGCACTGCGCAGCGCGGCAACGACTGCCGAGAAGAAGAAATAATCATAAGGTGTCTTGCAAGCAGATCTCAATCGGTTTGTAAGACACCTACCCCCTTCCTTCTATTTTATTTCGTGCAAAACCTACGCATCAGCTTAGTTCAGGCAGCTCTTCACTGGGAAGACAAAACTGCCAACCTCGATGCCTTTACACGGCGCCTGGCCCCTTTGTCGGGCCTCACCGACCTAATTGTCTTACCCGAAATGTTTACTACGGGGTTTTCCATGAACCCCTCCCAACTGGCTGAACCCACCGAAGGCCCTACGCTGGAGTGGATGGCCCGGCAAGCCGCCAATACCGGCGCCGCAATCACTGGAAGTTTTATTGCCCTGGTAGAAGGGCGCTACTACAACCGACTGGTGTGGATGCAGCCCGATGGCGCTTTTTTTACCTACGATAAACGACACTTGTTTACACTCGCCGGCGAACACCAACACTATGCCCCTGGCAATAGCCGCCTTGTAGTGGAATGGAAAGGCTGGACCATTTTGCCGCTTATCTGCTACGACCTGCGTTTCCCGGTATGGAGCAGAAATGTGGAATCTTACGATTTGCTAATATATGTGGCCAATTTCCCCGAGCGCCGCAGTCACGCCTGGAAGTCCCTGCTGATCGCCAGGGCTATCGAAAACCAGGTTTATACGATCGGCGTAAACAGAGTAGGGGTCGATGGCAATGGCGTATCCCACGCCGGCGATTCTATGCTGGTCGATTTTCAGGGGCAAATTCAGTATCTTTTATCCCACCAGGAAGGCCTGTTTACTACCACTTTGGCACGCAATTTGCAACAAAACTTCAGAGAAAAGTTCAATTTTTTAGCTGACCAGGATAGGTTTTCAATTATTTGATTGTCAGCTTGTTGAAACAAAATGTGGAAAACTTTTTCCACGATTTGTTGTGCTTTTTGTAAAAAATACAAATTAAATTCTATACTTTCGCACTGTTACAATATTTGAGCCAAAGCAAAAACTCAACTTAATCCCACCCTGAACATATCCGAAAGCTTTGGCGCCAAAGGCTTATTTGTGTCATCTCCAATTGCACGCAGTAAGCTATATGGTTGGATTAAACTCATGGGAAATGTCAGAATCACACAGTTGTAGGGGTATCATGTTACTCCTATTAAGTATTGCACTCACTAGTTCAATTTATGCGAATACCCCTGCCGTTGCCGGCGCGGGTGATAGCACTACGGTAGAAAACACCGCAAGCAAAGCGCTCCTTCGCGCTGAAATTGTCAACTACGCCAAAGAACTGCTCGGCACGCGTTATCGCTATGCCGGGCGTACGCCGGCGGGTTTTGACTGCTCAGGCCTGACGCTCTATGTCATGCGCCACTTTGAAGTCGGCCTTTCCAGCTGCTCAAGGGCGCAAATCAACGATGGCGTGAAGGTAAATCTCAACAACGTTAAAGAAGGTGACCTGATCTTCTTCAAGCGCTATCGCAACCGCATTTCGCATGTGGCCATGGTGGTTGAAAAAAATGAAGAAGGGGTATTTATCATCCACAGCACTTCTCGTGGAGTGGTCATCGACAACCTGACTAAGTCGAAGTACTGGCGCCCCAAAGTATGCGGCGCCCGCGATGTACTTACTAACAGGGATCTGCCTGTCGCTGATCTATTGGCCCGCCGGGCTGCAGAGATCAAAGCCGCACAGGAAGAAAAACTCAAAAAGCTGGCGCCTCAGGCGTTTTATATGCTTTACGCAGCCCGATAGAGGTTACTGGCCCCGTTTAAGAGAGAGAGAGGGAGAGAAAACAAAGTATCCCTCCCTCTCTCACTCTCTCACTCTCTCACTCATCTCCTTGTCTTTTTCCTCAAATAATTGTGTATTTTTGCCTCGCTTGTTCGAACGCCCTTTCGATACAGATATAGGAATAATTGCAAAAAAGTATTTACACAATGATTAATCTGATCCTATTCGGCCCTCCCGGTTCGGGCAAAGGTACACAGGCTGCTCAACTGGTAGACCGCTATCGCGTTTTGCATATTTCAACCGGCGATCTGTTTCGCTACGAGATGGGCAACAATACTCCGCTGGGGCAAAAAGCAAAAAGTTTTATCGAAAAAGGCGAGCTCGTACCCGATGAGATTACGATCGGCATGTTG
>JAEUUQ010000346.1 GCA_016787505.1 Saprospiraceae bacterium
TCGCCGAAATACTGCCAACTGCCATCAGGGTATACTATAATCTTTTCTCCGCGCTCATTTTCGCGAAGTTCTTGCGCATGCAGGCAAAAAACCGGCAACAGCAAAGCGGTACAAACACCGCAAACCCGGATAAATGCGTTAATTTGCATATGCGTTTGTTTTTGGGACTCGTTTTTTAATAAGCAGACCTACAAATATAAAGCCTAATTGGCGTCTATGTATGAAAGGCATGAAAAAGAAAGCTAAAAATACAAGGTACTTTGTACTTCTCACGGCATTATGTGCCGCCGCAACCATGTGGTTTTCTTCCTGCCGGGAAGGCAGCGATGGATCGGCCATCCCGTTCAAATCCATACATATCAGCTATCCTGCCGCCTACCGCGACTCGATGCAGGCCGACAGCTTTCACGGCGTGGTAGTGCGCGATCCCTATCGTTGGATGGAGCAACAGCGCGACCGGCGCCTCGCCAAATGGATACAAGACCAACGCTCTATCGCCGGACAATATTTCAAGCAAATAGACTATCGCGATGCCATTCACAATCGACTCGGCGATTTCTCGCATTTCGAACGCTATCAAATGCCGGAACGCCGTGGCGATCAATATTTTGTATGGAAAAATAACGGTAAGCAAGAGCAGGACGTGTTGTGCAAAACCACCGGCATGTTCGGCAAATTGCAAACCCTGCTCGATCCCAATTCCTGGGAAAAAGCCGGCAGCCTTAGCGCCGCCGGCCATGCCTTTTCGCGCGACGGCTCGCTGCTGGCTTACGGCGTTTCCCGCAATGGTTCGGCCTTTTATGATATATTTGTCATTGAAACAGCTTCGGGCCGCATACTCTCGGATACAATCCGCAACGTAAAAAATTCGAGCATCGCCTGGTTCCGCGACGGCTTTTTCTACAGCCGCTACCCGGCCAACGGCGCATACCTCCAGGTTACTGCGCCCAACCATTTTCATCAATTGTATTACCACCGCATAGGCGAAAAACAATCGCAGGATGCGCTCATCTTTGCCGACCGTTCCTATCCGCGCCGCAACATAAGGGCAGAGACCACCGAAGACGAGCGCTACCTGGTGCTCTTCCTCGAAGAATCCATACACGGCAGCGCCGTTTTTTTCCGGGATCTCGAAGCCGGCGACGGCGATTTTACGCCCATCACCGAATCTTTCGACCATTCCTTCCAGCTAATAGGCAACCATGGCAGCCGGCTTTTATTTGTCACTACCCACAACGCCCCCAACGGGCGAATCGTGGAAGTCAACGCCGGCAGGCCCGGCGAACGATACTGGGATGACATCGTGCCCAACGCCAAAGACGCCGTGTTGCAACACGCCGTACTGGCCGACGACAAGCTCGTATGCGCCTATTCCAGAGTCGAAGGCCCCCAACTTGCCGTTTTTGACCTGAAAGGCAAACGGCAACACCAGATCGACCTCCAGCTACATACCAGCGTGCTCGGGCTGGAGGCCCAATCCGACAGCAAAGAAGTATTTGTCTCGCTGGGGCATTTCCTGCAGCCCACCCGGATAGCCTGGCTCAACTTGGACAACTACAAGTTTTCGTCGTATTTCGCACCCAAAATCGATTTAAAAGATAGCCAATTTGAAATCCAAAAAGTGCGGTACGAAAGTTTCGACGGGCAGCAGATACCCTTGTGGATTATCCATAAAAAAGGACTGGCCCTCGACGGCAAGCGCCCTACCCTGCTTGTAGCTGATGGAAGAGGCCATAGCTCACAGCCCGAATATACCCCCTTCCTGCCGCTTGTGATCGAAAACGAGGGCGTGTATGCCGTGGCCTGTATCAGAGGCGGCGGCGAAGGCGGAGAAACCTGGCGCCAGTGGGGCTCCCTGGGTAAAAAACAAAACGCCTTTGACGACTTTCAGGCTGCTGCCCAATACCTGGTGTCGAATCTCTATACCTCCAAAGAAAAACTGGCTATCATGGGCAGGGGGCACGGCGCTCTTATTGTGAGCGGAACCCTTGCACAGCGGCCCGATTTATGCCAGGTAGCCGTGCCCATCAACGGCATCTATGATATGATGCGCTATCAACACTTCAACAGCGCCTGGCTGTGGGCCGGTGAATTCGGCCGCAGCGAAGTGGCGCGCCAATTTGACAACCTGCTGTCGTATTCGCCCCTGCACAACGCCGTGCCGGCCAAATACCCGGCCATACTCATTGCCGCCACCGATGCCGACGACATCGTGACGCCGGCCCATGCCTACAAGCTGACGGCCATCCTACAGGCCATGCAACAAAACGACAACCCCGTATTGATCCGATTAGACCGCGGAGGCCCCTACCCTGCCGGAGCCCCTGCTACCCGAAGACTCGACGAAGCCGCCGACATAGCCGCGTTTATCTGGTACAACCTACAAGAAAACCTCTCAACTCCCCGGCGATGATGTTTTTATTTAAAATAGGCTTTTTGCCCGTCACCATATGGGATATCCTCGACATCGTC
>JAEUUQ010000363.1 GCA_016787505.1 Saprospiraceae bacterium
GGCCAACAGGATCAATAGTGTTTTTGAAAATTGATTAAGCTTCATATACGAGAGTGTCCAATTCGAGGCGTCAAATATACAGAATGGCTTGACACAATAAAAAAATAACAATAAATTGCACACACAATATATTGTATAACCTATATAAACTAACATGATGCGAAATTACCTATGGGTGGCCACCCTCCTCATCAGCAGTACAGCTCTTTTTGGCCAATACGAATATGAAAAATGGGGCAGGATACCGGAAGAAGACCTTCGAATGACTCTTTACCCGCAAGACAGTGCGGCAAAAGCCCTCATCCTTCAAGACCATGGCGAGATCGAAGCTTCCATTAGTGGCGGTAAAATCGTCGTTACTTTAAAAACCCACCGCAGGATCAAAATTTTCGATGAAACGGCGCTCGAAGAAGGCAATATTGTTATCTTCTACCTGTCGGACAGAAGGTCTGTAAAATTTTCAGACCTTGATGTACAGGTCATCAAGCCCAACGGCGAAAAACTGAAAGTAAAATCGGATAATATTTTTACCGAGCAACTCACTAAACGCTGGTCGGCAAAAAAAATATTTATCCCCGACCTGCAAAAAGGATGTATTATCGAATACAAGTACATGCTTACTTCTGAAGATTATTTTTCGCTTTACGACTGGTATTTTCAGCATGATCTGCCCGTGAGGTGGAGTGAATTGCGCGTTACTTTCCCACAAATTTTTAATTATACCTATTTATTGCGCACACCAAAAGAATTTGACATCCGAACCACCGAAACCGACGGCGGGGGTAACGTGGTCGGTCAAAATGCCCGCCTCCACTACGGCATTTCTCACCTGCCGGCGCTCAAAGACGAGCCTTTTATGACTACCATCGACGATCACCGGGCGCATATCGGGTTCCAACTCAATACTATTGCCCTGCCTTATGAGCCCATTGAGTATGTGATGAATACCTGGCACGACACGGCAAAAAAGCTGGAGGCAATAGAGTCCTTTGGCTATCAATACTTAAAACAAGGCAGGTTTGATAAACTATGGGATGCCTTTACCGCCGCAGGCCACGCTAAAGCACCCGCAGAAGAGCTTCCCGAAAAAGCGCTCCGTTTTGTCAGTTCCCAGATCAAGTGGAGCGAATCGTATGGTTTGTTTTCAGACGATGACATAGACAAGGTTTATGAAAAGAAAACAGGCAACAGCGCCGCGCTCAACCTTGCCGTCGTGGCCCTATTGCGAAAGGCCGGCCTCGACGCCCGGCCCGCCCTGGTGAGTACCCGCGAAAATGGCGAAATGTATCCCCAGTATCCCTTTATCGACCAATTTAATTCGGTGTTAGCCTATGTAAGGCAGGGCGAGTCCGGAATATTCATCGACGCTACAGATCCCTTTCACAATATCAACGAGGTCAGCACAGCCCACCAACATGGTATGGCCTGGGTAGTTGACAGTAAGCAACCGCAATGGGTAGATTATTTTCCTGGCGAACACGCTGAGACCTGGTTCGGCGATTTCAACCTCGCCGAAGACGGTTCGCTGAAAGGTACTTTCGTATTGAAGCTAACCGGCCACCTCGCCACGCTGTGGCGACATAAACTTCATGGATCAAACCCCGCCAATGTTTTAAAAGGATATTTTGAGGATAATTTCGCTGAGATAACTATTGATTCCATCAACCTGAAAAATACCGACAACTTCCTCCAACCGCTTGAAGTCAGGTTTAAATGCAATATCACCGAAGCATTCCCGGTAGTCAACGACTTAGCGTATATCAATCCCATTTTTTACTATCCCATCACTGAAAACCCGTTTAAATCTATCAAACGCGACTTCCCGGTGAGTTTTCCCTGGCCGGTTCACGCCAATTACGTGATTGCTTTCAACCTGCCCGAAAACTATGTATTAGAAGAAGCGCCCGCAGGTATCCGGTTGTTATTGCCCGATAACGGCGGCAGTATGATGTATTCCTGTTCTAAAGTCAACAATTCAAACAGGATACAACTGGTGATGAAAACGGTTGTCAGCCAACTGGAATTTTCCCCTCCCGCGTATCCTACCCTACGCCATTTTTTTGAATTGGTAGCCGAAAAAGCGCAATCTCCCATCGTCATAAAAAAAGCCCAATGATACCTTCCAAATGCATTTTTTTCCAACAGCTATTGTGGATAATTTGCCTGGTAGCCGGAATAGCGCCACTCCAGGCACAGCGCAACTACGCCGTTTCGGCGATACCATTAGCCTGCCTGCCTGCCGCCGATGCCGTGGTGCGGTTTGCCGACACCCGCTATACCTTTGAAGGCCCAGGAAAAGCCGTTTTTTCCAAAACCATTGCAGTCACGGTGCTCAATGAGTCAGGCAAAAATCGCGCTACCCTGATTCAGCCGGAGAATAAATTTATAAAAATAAAAACGATGCAGGGCCGCCTGTATAGCGCATCCGGCTTGTTGGTACGCACATCCTCAAAAAGCGATATTCAGGAACAGAGCCTGAGCGATCGCCAGGAATTTCTCGACGTAAAACTCAAGGGGCTGGTTATGGAGTATCCCTCCTACCCTTTCACAATTGAGTATACGATTGAATACAGCATGGAAGCTTTTTTCCTTGCGCCTTCTTTTACCATACAACACCTGGCAGAATCGGTCGAATCGACTACTTTTACCCTGGCTTTCCCCAAAGATTACCGCTTTAAATGGAAGATGTCACGAGGTTCTTTTGAACCTGAGAAAACAAGCAAAGGTGATATACAAGTCTGGACCTGGAAAGCTGCCCTCCTGCCCGCAGTTCCCAATGAAGTGTTCACGCCGTTTTTCGATGATTCTTATATCGAAATAGAAATAGCCCCAGAGCAGGTTTTATTAGACAAATCCAGCGGTAATTTCTCCAATTGGCTGGAAGTAGGCCGCTTTTTTTATAACCTCAATAAAGACCGCGACCAGCTATCGCCGCAAATGCAAAAGCAAGTAGCCGATTTAACGGCCTCGCTTACTACGCCCGAGGATAAAATCAAAGCCCTTTATCGCTTTCTTCAGGAGCAAACCCGCTACGTCAGTATCCAGGTGGGCGTAGGGGGCTGGCAAACCTTCGACGCCCAATTTGTGGAAGAAAAAAAATACGGCGACTGCAAGGCGCTCACCAATTTTATGAAGGCGATGCTCAAATCGGCGGGCATTACGGCCCACCAGGCACTGGTTTATGCCGGCGACGAGGGCGCTCCCGAATTATCAGAAGATATGCCATTGCCCCGGTTCAACCATGTCATCCTGTATATACCGGCAGTCAACTATTGGTTGGAATGTACGAGCCGCGACTTCCCGGCCAATTACCTTGGCACTTTTACCGCCGACCGGCAAGTGCTGCTGCTCACTGATAAAGGCGGAGAATTGAAGCGAACGCCCAAGCTGAGCGATGCCCAAAATACCCGAACCAGTACTTTTGAGATCGCAGTCGACGAAACCGGCAATGCCCTGATTCAGAGATCCGCTATTTTTACCGGCGCCCTCCACGAGTATTACCGCACTGCAGCTACTCAACCCGATCTGGAAAAAAAGTTTATGGAAAATCTGGACTTTACGGTGTTAAAAGTTCACCAGCTTGCCGTAAAAGCCGCTCCGGTACAAGACCGGGCAGATCTGAGCTACCGCGTAGATGCTTCCAAATACGCCTCCAAAGCCGGAAAACGGCTTTTTGTTCCCCTTACAAAAGCTTCGCCTTTTGGGTTTAGCCTACCGGCTGACACCAGTCGGGTACACGAACTACGGATACCCGAAGAATTCGCGCTGGTCGACACTTTTATTATTAGCATTCCACAGGGATATGTGGTGGAAAACATGCCCGGCAATAAAACAATTCAGTCTGCTTTTGGCGAGTACCGGCTTGAACTGGAAAAAAACGACCAGCAGGTCAAAGTTATGCGCCATATCACAAAAAAGGAAATCCGCGAGGCCGCAACAGCCTATGTAGAACTCCGGAAACAGATTCTCGACATTTCCAAACTGGACGGATCACAGATGGTGTTGGTAAAAAAGGAATGAACAGTATTCTTTGTTAATTTTGCAGCTGACTAAAACACCATTTCTATGCTTCGCAATTATTTGTTAATAACCCTGACAGTTACACTATTTGCAGCCTGTAAACCGGGCAGTCCCGAAAATGATAACAAGATGTCACTGAAGTACCCAGACACAAAACGCGTAGAACAGACCGACGACTATCACGGAACCGAAATTGCCGACCCCTACCGCTGGCTCGAAATCGACACAGCCGCAGAAGTCGGCGAATGGGTGAAAGCCCAAAATGCCGTTACTTTCGACTATCTCGAAAAAATACCTTACCGCAATCAAATCAAGGACCGCCTGACCGAATTGTTTAATTATCCACGTCAATCCACGCCTTTCCGCGTAGGAGAATATTATTTTTTTAGCAAAAACGACGGCTTGCAGAACCAGTCGGTTTATTATTACCAAAAAGGATTGGACGGCCAACCCGAGGTGTTTATCGACCCCAATAAGCTGTCGAAAGACGGCACGGTGTCTATCAGCATGATCGGTTATTCGGAAGATTATAAATATATGGCCTATTCCCGGCAGGAAGCCGGCTCCGACTGGGCGCAAATACACGTGATGGAAATTGCGACCAAAAAGGAATTGCCCGACGTGCTCAAATGGGTCAAATTTTCCGGCGCTTCCTGGCATAAAGACGGCTTTTTCTACAGCCGCTATCCCGAACCCGCCAAAGGATCGGAGCTGTCGGGCAACAACCAGAACCACTCGGTGTATTATCACAAACTGGGCGACCCGCAATCCGCCGATAAGCTCATCTACGAAGACAAGAAAAATCCCAATTACTACCACAGCGGCAGCGTAACGGAAGACAGCAAATACCTGATTATATACGCCGCTCCCGGCACCGACGGATACGCTACGTATTACAAAGACCTCAGCAAAGACGGCCCCATCAAGGTGTTGTTTGAAGGTTATGCCAATAAAAGCAGTGTGATACAGCATACGAACGGCAAATTCCTGGTACACACCGATATAGACGCGCCCAAATACCGCCTCGTGGCCGTCGATCCGGCAAACCCCGCCAAAGCCAACTGGAAAGAGGTGATCCCGCAGGCCGACGAACTGCTCGAAGGCGTTTCTACAGGCGGCGGAAAGCTCTTTGCCAATTACCTGAAAGACGCTACCTATCGCTTTTATCAACTCGATTACGACGGTAGCAATAAAAAGGAGATCAAATTGCCCGGACTTGGCACCGCTAGCGGCTTTAGCGGCGAAGAGGATGAAAAAGTACTCTTTTATGTATTTACTTCGTTTATCTACCCTTCCACGGTATTTAAATACGATATCGCTACCGGACAGTCTACCGAGTTTTTCGGCTCCGAACTCAAATTCGACCCTAAAGAATACATCGAAAAGCAGGTGTTTTATACCAGCAAAGACGGTACCAAGGTGCCAATGTTTGTGGTGCACCGCAAAGACCTCAAGCTCAACGGGCAAAACCCGACTTACCTGTACGCCTACGGCGGATTTAATATCAGCCTCACCCCCGGCTTCAGCGCCAACCGCCTTGTCTTGCTGGAAAATAACGGCGTTTTTGCTATGCCCAACCTGCGCGGCGGCGGCGAATACGGCGAAGAATGGCACAAGGCCGGGATGCTGCTCAATAAGCAAAATGTGTTTGACGACTTTATCGCCGCCGGCGAATACCTGATCAAGGAAGGGTATACTTCAAAAGAAAAGCTGGCCATCGCCGGTGGTTCCAACGGCGGTTTGCTCGTCGGCGCCTGTATGACGCAGCGCCCCGACCTCTTTGCCGTTGCACTGCCCGCCGTAGGCGTGATGGATATGCTGCGCTACCACAAATTCACCGTGGGCAAAGGCTGGATTCCCGAATACGGCTCAAGCGACGACCCCGAGCATTTCAAGAACCTGCTCAGTTATTCACCCCTCCACCAACTCAAGGATGGCGTGAAATACCCCGCTACGATGATCACTACCGCCGACCACGACGACCGCGTGGTGCCGGCCCACTCATTTAAGTTTGCCGCCCAATTGCAGAAATCTCACGCCGGCGATAACCCCGTGATTATCCGCATCGAAACCCAGGCAGGCCACGGCGCCGGCAAACCGATTTCTAAGATTATCGAGGAACAAGCCGATATCTGGTCGTTTTTGTTCTATAATACGAATGCACCGGTGAA
>JAEUUQ010000367.1 GCA_016787505.1 Saprospiraceae bacterium
GCTAAACTGCAGCGAAATCAATCCCAGTGCAATTTGTTCTAACATCCCGGGGTCGGATTTGCCGGTGGCAATAGAAGTAAGTGCCGACAGGCCGTATATTTTTGTCATTTGGCGGGTAGAGTGGCGCAATGCAGCGTGGGCAATTTCATGGCCCAGCACACCTGCAAGCTGGTCTTCTGTGTCGAGGTATTTTATCAGACCGGTATACACATAAATATATCCGCCGGGGGTGCAGAATGCATTAAGCGTATTGGCATCGTTAATAATTTTCACCTCCCAGGGGAATTCATTGCGATAGTTCACCTTGCCTGTGTTCAGCAATTTGGTAGTAATGCCGCGCACATAACGGTACACCTCTTCGTTTCCGCTCTCGGGCAAAAGGGGATACGTTTTGGGGTCGCCGGCGATTTCTTTAGAGACTTGTTTTCCCAACTCGATATCCTGTTGGGGTGTAAACAAATTGAGGCCGCCGCCACCATCGGCAGATTTGCATCCTGAAAAAGAAAACGCGACAGCCAAAGAGAGAGATATAATCAGTAGTTGCTTCATACTATTCGAATATTGTGTGAATTCCCGAGATAAACGGACAGGAGAAAAAAAATATTGTTGGGTGACAAGGTGACAAGGTGACAAGGTGACAAGGTGACAGGGTGACAAAGTAACAGGATGACCTTGTCACCTTGTCACCCTGTCACCTTGTCACCCACTAACAAGTCCTTCAGTTCGGCATTTTCCAACCAGAAATCGTCATACAGCCGGGTGCTGGCTACGAAAGTGAAGCGTTTTCCGAAACTGCCGGAAGCTTTGAGTTCGATAGTTACTATTTTTAAAAATAAAAAACTACTCTCGTGCAGGGAAGATACATCCTGAAAAGAATAGCGAAAATGCTTGAAATAATTAGTCACAAAAATATGCTCGGGTGAAAATTCCACGCGTTTGAGTCGCATAAGCGTAAAGGCGAACACGGCCAGCCCGCTCACGAAGAAAAAGAGCACGCCCCAGCGGAAGGGGCCGGCAGGAATATTGCCAAAAAAGGCGGCTTTGTTGGTCCAAACGGCAAGCGTAACAGCGCCGAAGAACACAATCCAGAACGTGGGCACAAAAATTTTCAAAAAAAGCGTAGCGTTGGTAGAAACCCTTTGCATGAATACTGAATTTACATCATCCTTCCAGTTCTGCCTCGTGCAGGCGGTAGGCCCTGCGGGCTACGTAAATGCTGAGTTCGTATAAAATAAACAGCGGCCCGGCCACCAATAACTGGCTGGCCACATCGGGCGGCGTAATCACGGCGGCCACAATGAGAATACCCACTACCGAATGGCGGCGGTATTCGCGCATCGTTTCGGGGGTGAGCAGGCCTACTCTGGCCAGGAAATATACTACCACCGGCATCTCGAATACCATACCCGTAGGCAGGGTAAACATAATCATATAATTGATCAGCGAATTGAGCATAGGGATATTTTCTACCCCTGGGATGGTGAAGCTGGTGAGGAAGCTAATAGCAAAAGGGGCGATGCCGAAATAGCCAAAAAAGACGCCCGACAAAAAAAGCAAGCTGCATATAGCCACCACGCCCCGGGCGGCATTTCGTTCTTTGTTATACAAACCGGGGCTTACAAAACGCCAGAATTCCCAAAACACGTAGGGAAAAGCGATTACAAAGCCGGCAATAAAACTCACTTTGATAGCAGTAAGAAAAGCTTCTGCAAAACCTACCGCCTGGGTAGTAAATTCGGGTGGGCCGAAACAAAGCGTGCCTTCGGCGCCCAGCGACTTGCCCAGCCAGCAATAAAAGCGGTAAGAAACAAAATCTCTGCGGGTAGGGCCGAAAATGATATTTTCAAATATCCAGCCGTTTACAAAAAACAGCCCTATTCCCAGTGTGCCGACCACAATCACCGACCTAACCAGGTGCTGTCGCAACTCGTCGAGGTGCTCAAGGAAAGTCATCTCCTTGCCGCTATCTGTTTCCGGCTTTTTTTCTGCTTTTTTCTTGCGGGGCCAGAATCGCCGCTTAGGCTTTTGGGGCTCTTTTTTGTCCGCGTGAATTTGATCCAATGGCATAGCTGTGATTGCTTTCCTACTATGATATTCCTGAGCGCCCGGCGTTTAAGGGCCGTCAGGCCTTTTTTCACAAAGGCTGCATGATTAGGCGCAAAGGAAAAGCAAAAGTAGCAAATTATGCGGCGTTGCTTCATACAATTGCTTTGGCGCGCACTTTTTTATTGGGTAAAAAGGGCCATAATGCGTAAATTGTTTACATTTATACGCAAAGTGAGCTTCCCGGAATAATGAACTAAAATATGAGGACTGCTGCCTTTTTAGTGTTTCTATTGTTTTGCGCATACGCCCTTGTGGCGCGCTGGTATTTTGTTTGTGAAATGAGAGGGCATTGCAATCCCGTTTCTCCTCAGGCGCCCGAAGAGGACATCCGGCCCAAAACACTCGAAGTGCGCGAGGGCGATACCGTCCTGCTAAGCGGTTATGATCACTTTGCATTCGACTCGGCCAGCGTGGCGCCCCGCCTCAATGCCAACAATACGGCCTTTCTCGATACTTTGGCGACGCTGATGAAACAAGACTCTAATAGGCGCCTTACCATTACCGGACTATACCGGCCGGGTGAAAAAGACATTCGCCCCGGCGGTTTTTTTGAAAATATCGGCGTGGCGCGCGCCGACAGGCTCCGCCGCCTGCTGATGCAACGCGGATTGCCTGAAAGATATATGTCGCTCGACCAGGCAGCCGGCATCGACAGCGACCTGCGCGAGCCCCTGCGCTTCGAATTGTACCGCCCCTCTACTATTCCCGAGGCCTATGAAAAGGTGCAATTCGTTTTTACAAATATGACCTTCTCTGATGCCAATTTCGCTTACAACTCCGATGAATTTAAACCAGGCGATGCTTTTGTAGCTTATGCCGATTCGGTAAAAACCTACCTCGACCTGCACAGCGACAAAACGCTTACGATCGTGGGGCATACCGACAACGTGGGCTCTGATAAATATAACCTCCAACTAGGGCTGCGTCGCGCTAAAAATGCGCGCACTTATTTTACAGATCTGGGGGTCAACACCAAAATCGAAGTCAAATCAATGGGAAAGACCCGCCCGGCAGCTTCTAACGATACGCCGGAGGGCCGCCAAAAAAACCGAAGGGTGAATTTTATTTTGGAATAATCTCAATATCATATGGATAATTTTTTTGCGGGGTTTAACACCACTGACAGCTACGCCATCTTGTTTATCATGCTGCTGGCTTTTCTTTTTGGATTGATTGTCGGTTTGTTGCTGCGCGGTCGGCGTATCCGCGCGCTCAAAGCAGAGAGAGACGCAGCCATCGAAAATAAGGGCCTCGCAGAGACAGAGCTGGCCGGTATGCGCGATCAACTTGCGTTGAAAGAGGCCGACATGAAGCGCATAGAACTGGAGGCCGCTGAGCTGCACGACAAAATTGCCCGCCACGAGGAAGAAAAAAGCAAGCTGTACTACGAAATCCACCAACTCAACGCCGTAGTAGAAAGCCAACAGTCTACCGCCAAGGAATTCCAGGCTATCATCGACACCCTTGAGACGCAACTGTCTGCCGCGCAAACCACCCAGCAACAGCTTCAGCAAACCCTGGAAGAAGAAGCAGACAGCGTAGAAGACCTCGCCGCCATGCAAAGTTTTTACAACGCTTCGCGCATGCGCATGGATGCCATTGAAGAAAAACTCAGGCTGCTGGAATCTGAAAACAGCTCGCTACGCCAATCGCTCGACGAACTAAAGCCGCTCTCAGCTCCCCAAACTACAGCGGCCGCGCCGATGATCGCCTTTTCACTGGAAGAAGAACCCGAAGAAGATATTTTCGAACCGGGAAACAAGGACGTCCTCCGCGAAAAAATAGTGATTGAAACTCCTCCAAAAGACGACCTCTCGCTCATCAAAGGTATAGGCCCTTTTCTCGAACAAAAATTAAATCAGCTCGGCATTTATACCTTTGACCAGGTCAGCCAATGGGATCAGACAGACATTGAGCGGGTGACTCACGACATAGGTTATTTCTC
>JAEUUQ010000391.1 GCA_016787505.1 Saprospiraceae bacterium
GGAAGATTAAACGGCAGTGAATTAATCACCGTGGGGTTGTCGATACTTGAGCCGTCGCAGGCGACGGGTGAGCAGGCCCACTCCAGTTCGAAGCCCGCGTCCTGCACCGAACCGTCAGAAGTAAATTGCACGGTCACACATCCGGAGCTGGCCTGGATGATAAAAGGCTGGCCGTTTCCAAAGCCTGTCAAACCGGAGATAATCGGGTCGTTGACATCATCGCCGGCATAAAAGATTAAGTCTTCAAAACCGGGCTCCATTTGGAAATCGAGCACGGTGATTTCGATACATTGGTGAATGTCGTTGGGACAGATCGTAAACGTATGGTTTTCGCCCGGGCCGTAGTCGCCGTCGGGCCCTCCGGAGTCGTAGAGGGTGCCGAAACAAGCCGTCGTACTGGGTTCATCTCCAATATTGACAGCGGGCACGTATTCGTCTACGCAAAGCGTAAAGTCGCCTGAGTTAGGGCTGGCGGATGCCGAATAATCGTTAACGCGAATAAAATACTGTTCATTGGGCGTAAGACCCAAAATATCCAGTTCAATTTGCGTGCTTCCGTTTGGCGCCGAAATACAGGCCAATTCGGCTAAGCCGTCTACTGTGCAATCACCCCGATAAATCGCTATCTGGGGGTTTTGGATTGGATCGCCGTTGGGGCCCGTGGGTACGCCCACGAGCGTGATCGTGATATCAATAATAGTATCGACCGTAGTAAAGGCGAACCAGACATCTCGCTGGGTATTTCCGCCATTGAAACACGAAGGGTTATTGCCAAAACCGATATCGGAAGCCGTAGCATCTACGTTAGTAAAGATAGTGGGCGGGCAAGCGGGAAGAATACCCAGGTTAATTAAACCGCCACAATCGTCGTTAATAGGTTGTGCAATTGCTAGTGTTCCAAAAAGCGTAAAAAAAATTCCGTAGAAAAGTGATCTCATTCTGATGCGTTTCGTTTGAGATGAAAGAGTATTGATCAAAATTAAACAAAATTTGGGATTTGAACCCCTCAGGTCATTATAATGCTATGAAAGAAGTATTTTTATTGCTGGGCAGTAATGTAGGCGACACAATCCGCCATCTGGATACCGCCCGGCAGTTTTTGTTGGAGGAAATAGGCGCGCTTTCGCGTTTATCTTCCTTGTACCGCACAAAGGCCTGGGGAATTACCGATCAGCCCGATTTTCTAAACCAGGTTGTCGCGTTGATAAGCCCTTACCCACCTGTTGAAGTACTCGATCGCATACTTTCGATTGAAAAAAAAATGGGTCGTCACCGGCTTGTTAAATGGGGGGAGAGAATAATCGACATTGATATTTTGTATTACAATCATCAAATAGTGGATTATCAAAATCTAAAAATTCCTCATCCTCTTTTACAGGTGCGCAATTTTGCTTTGGTCCCCCTGGTTGAGATTGCTCCTGACTTCGTTCACCCTGTTTTTTTGCGGTCCAATGCAGAGCTTTTAGCCAAAAGCACCGATCCCCTTGAAGTAGAAAAATGGGGTTAACCTACTACTTCCGTTTTTCCTTCGTCAACCTGTATAAGTGCCGCCGCTAGCTTACGCGTTTCAAACGGCGCATTTTTCCACCAGGCGGCCGACCACACGGGCATCGTTTTTACGCGAAGTTCTTCGAGCCGGGTGCGTTGTTCCAACTCCCAAACGTGATCCGTACAAGGCGCCTGGGCAAAAAAACCGTCGGGCTGCAGATAACAGGCTTCTCCATTATCGTTTTTGGGTTGAACCAGCAGGGGAAAGCGCCATTCGCCCATAGGCACATCAAGCCTGAGCCTGCCGGATTCGATATAGGCCTCCAGTCTGAGTGCCAGTTCGGAGGCAAACACCGAAGTATGATGTTGTTTTTCAATGCCGATACCTTTTCTCAATCCCGCCACCACTTCATCCTGTTTTTTTGCTTGAGATTGTTGCACATACACAGCGTAGTGATAATAATTGCTCAACAAATACAAAGCCTGTAATGGTGGAGTATGCGACCAATCTGCCAACAAAACCTCTGGAATAGAATTGAGTAGATACAAGGATTTGATGGGGCGGCTCATGAGCAGGTATAAACGTCTGAGGCCTTTTTCGCCCTCGAAATAGTCTTTACAACCTTCTATTTGGCCTTCCAGGCCGGTAATGCCGAAGGTACCTGAAAAAAACAAGATATCTGGATGAATGCCCGGCATTTCGTCAATTGTATACACATGAAGGCCGTTGCGTTCCAATTGTTGAATCTTCTCGACTCCCGGTAAACGTCTGAGTTTAATTTGCAGCAGATAATCAGCAATGAGGTTGCGTTGGCCGGTTGTGCAACATACGATCCCTACGGAGGGGTAAGTCCGCTGTGGAGTAGGTTGAATATCATTCAGCAATTGGATCAGTCGTTGGGCTTCAGCTGCATTTGTCTGGGTTTGGGGGTCGTAGCGCCCTTCCACTTGTTCGAAGCGCAACTGAAACGCGTTTAATGCCGAAGCTCCCCATTGTGTATTGGGGTTGAGTAGGGGCGTCAGATCGCCGGGGCGCCAGTGGTGACAAATTTCCAGCCTGGTTTCCCGTATGTTAGCTTTACGCATGGCTGTCGGCAAGGAGAGGGGCCGGTTTTCCTCTATGAGTTGGGTATGTGCCAATACAACGGTTTGCTTAGCCATTTTCAAAAGCGGAGTTGCATCTCCCAAGCTCAACATATGGCCTTCTTCCACGATCAGCAGGTCAAAAAAAGCCTCAGTTGCCGGCAGGTTTTGCGAAGCCAGCTGGGGAGTGGTGAGCCATACTGGCAGCAGATCGGTTACGGCCTCAATTCCATTGTCCAAAAGTTCGGCAAAGCTCATCCCCGCAGATGATCCTATGTTTCGGCGCCCGAATAACTGTTCATATTGATTGCGCCCGGTTCTTTTTGCGACTCGCAAAGCCTCTTCTTTTTTACCTTGCCAGCGGTGCAGTATTTGAGCGGGGAGCATATCCCTTACGGCTTTGATGGCGCCAACACAGGATTTGGCATCAAAATCTTTTAATGGTAGCGCTGCGTCATAAGACTTTGCCAGACAATTATTTAAATACCAGCTTTCAAAAGCGCTAACCCAATCGGGGGGGCGCACTTTGGCCAATGCCCTGACCACCCTGCGGGCGTTTTCGGGTAGCTGGAACCAGTTGCGCTGCCAATCGTAAAAAACGTCGTAATCGCGCAAATTAAGCCGCGTCACTTCCAATTGGTCAATGGTATCTTCCAGGTATTTTTGCTGGCGAGAAACGGTCAGCATTTTGTTTTCAAAAGGCAATTGGTACAACCCGGATTCGTTGAGTTCTTCTACCAGGGCCGTCAGGTTGTCTTCAATGACCAGTACCCTGTCGTGTCCATCCACATGAGGATTGACTGTTTTGTGGTTGAGCCGGAGCAGTTCTTCCTGTACGACCGACGGGAGTTCTTTCCTCCATTGCCGCAGGGCGCCTTCAAAACCCTCCAGTATTTTTTCCAATTGCGTGACCGGGCTGCTTTCATCCCAGGATGGGAAGGCAAAGTCAATATATTTATAGGCGGAAAAGGTCGTTTTCAACTCTTTATACAGCCCGGCAACAGATTTTCTGGCCTGCCTGATCTCTTTATATTTATCTGAGAACAAACTACGTAACCCCGACCATGCCGGGCTTCCATGGGCAAATACTTCGCCGAACCTACTAATATGGTCGCGAATGGCATCGTGAATCAGCTCATTGTGATCTTGTAAAGCAGCATAATATTGCTCATAGTGATTCATCAACTGATCGCCATATGCATTGTAAGTGGCGATATATTCCAACTGCAGTTGCTGGGCTTTGGCAATAAATTCCTCCTGCTTTTGCTGAATAAACTCGAGACCTTCTTCTTTAGATTTGTGAATAAAAATACCTGCATTCAGGTTTCGCAAAGGGTGGTTGAGCGTATTAATTCGCTGGAAAAGCGGATAACAGTTGTTCACCGCATTTTTTACCGATACATATTCCTCATAATGAAAAGCAAAGTCTTGCGGGTTAAGTTGACTGCTGAGCAATTCTTTGCCTTCTCTTCGAGTAGCCGACAAAAAGAGACCTACCGTCTCCGACCAATCGTAGGCGCCAAATACCTTTTTGCGTACCGACTGGTAGCGTTGATCCAGCCTTCCTTTTTCCCTCAGCGCTTTGTCTACTTGCCGGCGAAAAGCCGCGGCATCAAAAGCAGGCAAAGTGGTTGCTTCGGTTTTTGCCAGTGTTTTTATAGTTTCCAGCAATACCGTTTTGTCAATTACCGCATCTCTGAACAGCCATTGCAAGCGTTCAAGGCCTAGAGCCACCAACTGGTCCTGTATGCTTTTCAG
>JAEUUQ010000408.1 GCA_016787505.1 Saprospiraceae bacterium
CCATAAAGGAAGCTGTACCGGAGGTAAACCCTTTACTGGGCAACTGCAGGATTGTGCCGTCCGGCATATTGCAGGTAACTAAAGGGGAAGCCGCATCAGGGGTAATGGTTATGGCTACGCTGAAGTCATCAGGCGCCACAATTACTTCCTTTTCACAGCTAGCTGTGATCAACAGGAAGATTACGAGCATGAACGTTATGTTTTTCATTTTTTTTCATTTTTGGTCGGTAAATGAATCAACTCAAAAGTGTCGATAGTTATCTCATGACAACCATTTTCCGGACGAATACTGCCCCATCTTCGCTTTTCATTACACAGAAATAAAGGCCGTTTTCCAACGTAGTCCCGTCAAATGAAACACGGTGTTCACCCGGCGTTTGCAGGCCGCTTACAGGAGTTGAAATCAACTGGCCGGCGGCGTCGAAAATGGAGATGTCGATATGTACAGATTTATCTACGCTGTACGAAAGTGTAGTGTATTGGTCAAAAGGATTTGGGAAGTTGGACAGCGTGGTATTGACTTTTTCTGCTGAAGCGGGTGAAACCTCACTGGCCTCAACCGTATTAACCAGGAGTCGTTGGGTACTGGAAATGACAGCAGTACCTGAATTCCCTCCCATAATATAAATATAGGAATAGGCGTCATCAGTCGGCCATGCCACGCAACCGAATGCCCTTCGGTCGTAAGTCAGGTCATTAAAAACCTCCCAACTGTCACCTCCTGGTATTTCCGGGCCGAAGGCTTCCGCGCTCATTTCTGCGCTGGTTGTAGATTCAATGCCTCCGAGTGTATAAATAATATCCGAAAGCACCGCGCTTCCGTGACTGGCCCTTGCGTTCGATAAATGTACCGTATTATTCACCCAGTGGGCGTTATTGAAATCGTATACTTCAACGGAATTAAGTGCCGTAAACCAGGTCACAGTCCCGCCCATTACGTAAATTTTGTTGCCCACGACCGCAGTAGTGAAGGCTGCCCTTGGAATAGTTAACCCGTTTGGCAAGGTAGTCCAGTTGTTCAAAGCGGGGTCATATACGTATACATCGTTTTGAACCGTACCAAAAAATGCGGTTGCGCCGCCTATGGCATAAATCTTCCCACCTGCTGCACAGGCCGACAGGAAGCCACGCGGTGCGGGTAATGCGGCAATAGTATCGGCATCAAAAGCGCCGGTTGCGGGCAAGTACCGGTATACCTTGGAATTTACCGTAGACGCGGTCGGATCGGTTACTCCACCGATGATATATATCGCTCCGTCCAGTTCCACAGCGGCCATTGCGCCCATGGGTTCTGGCAGGATACCCGCAGCAGACCACACATCTGTATCTGGGTCGTATTTCTCAATTTTGTCGGTATAAGTAAAAATGCCCCCTGCGTTGGCTATGATTCCTCCGAAAGCATAAATTCTCCCATTTGCAACAGCAGACGGGAAATAGGTACGAATCTGGCTCATACTCGCTTTGGTTTCCCAAAAGGAGGTGTCTGGCATATACCTTTGCGCTACTATGTACTGCGTCGCTGCCAGGAAGAAAGCAAGGCAAATGGCAAATGGTAGAAAAGTAGCAGGTTTCATGTTTATGAAATTTTGGTCGTGATAAAATCATATTATCACTTCCAAAATTGAGCGCTTGCCACTTTCCTTTCTGGTACTTTCGTTTCAAATCATTGGACGGGTGTTTCATTTGCGAAAAGCAGAAGGCGCAACCCCGAATTCCCTGGTAAAAGCACGGGTAAAATAGGCGGGATCTTTAAAGCCGACCTCAAAAGCGATCTCCGAAATGTTCAGATCGGTATTGGTAAGCATACCCTTGGCTTTGTTTAAGCGATAGGAGCGCACAAACTGAGATGCGGAGTTGCCGGTGAGCGCTTTTAACTTCCGGAACAACTGCACCCTGCTGATGCCAAGTTTATGACAAAGATGAACCACATGAAATTCCTCGTCGCCGGAATGGGCTGCAACGGCGTTCATGAGGTTATGGAAAAACTCATCATCCGGGCCCGCGATAGCTGGAACCTTTGTAACCGGCTCCGACGTGGCGCGGTATTTTTCCCGCAAGGCATCCCGAAGCTCGATGAGCTTTCTGACGTGGGTGCGGAGTTCCCTGCTGTTGAATGGCTTGGTGAGGTAGGCATCCGCGCCATATTCGAGTCCGGCAAGTTGAGATTCCAAATCTGCTTTGGCCGTGAGCAGGATGATAGGAATATGACTAGTGCGAAAGTCTTTTTTGAGTGTTCGGCATAATTCAAATCCATCTTTTTGCGGCATCATCACATCGCTGATGATGAGGTCGGGAATGGTTTCCAAGGCCTTGTCGATTCCTTCCTGGCCGTTGACGGCCACGCCTATCTGGTAGTCATCCGCCAGAATCGAACGCAGGTATTGTACCACGCCAGAGTTATCTTCTACGATCAAAATGTGTAGCCGCTCTTTATGGAAGATCTCGGAAATTGAGTGGTTTTCCTCCTCGCCGTCAAATTCCACCGGTGTGGGCAAAGAAACGCTTATGGCCGCAGGAGTGGGCTTGGCCACATGGGTGACCGGCAGGTAAACGCGGAATTCGGTCCCCATACCCACAACGCTTTTGACAAACAAATTGCCGCCCAACAACCTTAAGAGTTCTTTGACAACGGCCAGGCCAATGCCCGTTCCCTGCGTATGGTTAGTTTGCTCTTCGTTTTTTTTCGGATCAACCTGATAAAAGCGGTCGAAAATGCGGTTTATTTCGCCCTCAGCGATGCCGCTTCCATTGTCTTTTACGCAAAATTGCCATCTTATACCCGGCATCCCCCGTCCAAACAGAGAAAACCAGGAATCATCCTCCTCCCAGTCGCCTTCTGCCACGCCAACCTTTACCTCTATTTCACTGCCTTTCGGGGTATATTTTATCGCATTCGACAACAGATTCCCCAGCAGCGATTCCAATTTTTCGGGATCAAAATCCAATTCCAGGTTATCGGGCCAATCTACAAGTTGAATCCGGCTGTTTTTCCCTTCCGCCAAACGCTGGTAGGGCTCTACGACGCTTAAAAGATAGGGAACGATATCGCCCTGGACATAATGTACCGGCATGGCGCCTGCCTCGAGTTTCGAGAGGTTTAGCATTTGATTGACCAAATGGAGGAGCCTGTTCCCGTTTTGCCTGATCAGCCCCAGTCCGGACCGAAAATGATCAGCCGGTTTTGCCTCTATCTGATCGGCCATACCCAGAATAACGGTCAAAGGCGTGCGAAATTCATGCGTTATGTTGGTGTAAAATCGCGATTTCATCTCTGCCAACTCCCTAATGCGCGCAGTTTCCGCCTGTTTTATTTTGGCATTTTGCCCAATCGAGTACTGGAGCATTAAAAATACCGCAAGTGTTATGATCAGGAAAAATCCCGTAAAAAGAATGATGGCCTCATCCGGCGACATATTGGGATCGGGGCTCAGGGTGGGCTGCAAAATAACCTCCACAACAACGGTAACCATAAAAAGCAGCTGGACCGGTGTAGCCCATTTCCTGTTTTTTTGCAAAAGCAACAAATAAACCGGCCCGCCGCCCCAGCCCACGAAGACAAGGCCTGCGGAGGCGATGATACCGCCATGCAGGCAAACGCCGACAAAAGAAAAGAAGATGTGAAATAGGGCTGTGGCGAGTACAAACCAATCGGTATAGCGCCTTAGCCACAAAAAAAGCGCTATCAGGACAGAGTAAAACCCCACATAGACCATCTCCATAATGAAAATGGTTCTTAATCCCATCCCGAAAAACCACCAGAACGACGAAGTAAATGCACTCAGGTTGATGGCGACTCCGGTAGATAACCATATTTTTTTAATGACAAGCGTCTCTTCATCGTCGCCTGGATAAGCCACTAAACGGGTAAGCCAGGTATTCCCTTTTATTAATAGGGCATTGAGCATGGTGAGGGCTTAATTGTTCTTTTAAAGATACAAAAAGAAAATCAACCGTAATACCTATCTTTGTTTAGCACACATTTGACCATAAAAAAACAAACATGATGAGAAAAACTATTCTGACCGTAGGCCTCTTCCTTGCATGCGTTCTAGCTATGAAGGGGCAAACCACCAATCCCAACTACGACACCACACTGGCCCAAGCGCTGGGCGCCGACGACTACGGCATGAAAATGTATGTTTTCGTGGTGCTCAAATCGGGTAATAACAAAACGACCGACAAGGACTTTATAAACAGCTGCTTTGCCGGGCACATGCAAAACATCGGCCGGCTCGTGGAATCAAAACAACTCATTGTGGCGGGCCCCTTCGGGAAAAATGACAATGACTTTAGAGGTTTGTTTATATTAAACGTAACTTCACTCGAAGAAGCTAAAGCGCTTTTGGAGACGGACCCTGCTATTAAGGCCGATTTGTTAGCGCCGGAGCTATATCCCTGGTACGGCTCGGCAGCCTTGTCGGAATACCTCGACGCAGCAGATAAAATCTGGAAAGTAAAACCCTGATTTCAACCCTGTGCTTTAGCGCAGGGTCATAGCCGCGAGGACAACACCTCCCTGCTTTAGCCCAGGGTCATATATACCTTAAATGTAAATAATATGGCAAACGAAAAGCAGGGCGCCCCCTGGCCCATTCCTCAATTCTTCTTCAAAGTTATCATAGGAAACAATCCGGAAATCCCTTTTCAGGAAGTTTCCGGTTTAGATACCGAATACGATGTAATCAAATACCGCACAGGAAACAACCCTGAATTTTCTACTGTTAAAATGCCCGGCTTGAAAAAGCACTCGGATATAACTTTGAAAAAAGGCTTTTTTGCATATAACTCGAAGCTATTCGATTTTTTTCATAATTTTAAAATGAATACGATAGCTCCCGAAACCGTTATCATCCAGTTGATGGATGAAGAACAAAAACCACTATTCACCTGGACCCTTACAAAAGCGATTCCCAAAAAAGTGACCGGCGCCAGTATGAATGCAAAAACAAGTGAAGTCGAGATTGAAGAACTGGTTCTCAGCCACGAAGGCATGACTATGGCAACTCACTAAGGGCATATTTCCTCCAAAAACCGCATCTTTGTCAAAAATAATAGCAATGCTAAAAAGTGCGGTTTTGGGGCTCCTGTTTTTTGGGGCAAACATATCATGGGCGCAAGTATTGGTTATCAATGAATTAGACTGCGACACGCCCGGTATTGACGACAAAGAGTTTGTCGAAATAAAATCGGAAACGCCCAATTACAACCTGAATGGTTTTGTGCTTGTATTTTTTAACGGCTCCGCATCGGGCGCCAATACCAGTTATTTGGCATTAGACCTGGATGGCTATACCACCGACATCAACGGCTTGCTGCTCATTGGCAGCACCACCGTGGTGCCGTCGCCGCAATATATTATTGAACCCAACCTGATTCAAAACGGCGCGGATGCGGTGGCCATTTATCAGGGCAATGCCGAAGACTTTCCGGAGGGAACCCTCGCATTCGTAGATGCAACCCTGGTTGACGTGTTGATATACGGCACCAATGACGCCGACGCCGTCGACATGATAGCCATTTTTCAGGCTTTTAACCCCGCCATCGCTCAAATAAACGAAGGGCCTTCCAACAACACCAATTCGATTCAGCGCAACAATGACGGTTCTTATTTTTCCGGGACGCCCACGCCCAGGTTCCTCAACGACGGCAGCGGCGTAGTGCTCAACGGGGTACTTACCGCTTTAGCTCAAACGAAATACGACGAGGGTGAAACGTTTGATATAGTAATCACCACAGAACAAAATGCAACTGAAGATTTGGTGATTAATTTAGCCCTGAACAACGGTACTTTTAATAACGCTGATTATACCGGCAATACGACGCTGACCATTCCTGGCGGGCAAAATTCCGTTTCAACCACCATAACCCTGATTGATGACGATTTGGACGAGGGCGACGAAGTAATGGTTATTCGCCTGGCTAATTTGCCCTCCGCTTTTTTAGTATTGAATAATAATATACCCATACGTATTGTTGACAACGACTTCGTAGTGGCGCCTTTTGGCACGCCTATCAACCCGACTTACGGAATCGTATCCAGCACCCAGCCCGCCGGCTATTACGATAGTCTGGACGGACTGGCAGGCGATGATTTGCGCCAGGCCTTGCAAAATATAATAGCCGATCAGACGGTAGTAAGGGGGCAAACCTACAACGACGTGATCGATATTGTAAAAGAAGCCGACCAAAACCCCGAAAACAGCAACCAGGTTTGGCTGGTTTATCTCGAACAAGGCCGGCCAAAACTCGATTTTCAAACTGCTTCAAATATCACAGGGGTTTGGAACCGGGAACACACTTTCCCACGCTCTCGCGGTGGTTTTGACAGCATTGATGCCGATACCCTCGCCGACGGCAAAGCGATTTTCTGGACTACCAACGCAGACTCCCTGCGCCATGCCAATTCCGACGCCCACGCCATCAGAGCGGTCGACGCCCTGGAAAACATCAACAGGGGCAACCAGTTTTATGGCGAATACAACGGCCCACCGGGTACACTTGGCGGGTTTAAAGGCGATGTAGCGAGGGGTATATTTTATTTGACCATACGCTACAACGGACTCGAAGTCGTCAACGGATTTCCAGAAGGGTTAACCGGGCAATTCGGCGACCTGGCGACCTTACTGGATTGGCACCGAAACGATCCGCCCGACGATTTTGAAATGAATAGAAACAACGTGGTTTATACCTGGCAATTCAACCGGAATCCATTCATTGATATGCCCGACCTGGTAGAATATTTTTGGGGAGATCAAGCCGGTCAAACCTGGCATCAGCCTGTGAATACAAATACGGCTAATTCACTATCTGTTCGTATTTTTCCTAATCCTGCAAAAAATAACCTGCAAATTACCGGCATTACCGAACCCGTCTCCATTGAAATACTTACCCTGCAGGGCCAGTTGCCTTCCAAACACCAGGCCTCAGCCGATATTTCGCTTGATATCAGTCTGGCAAGTGGAATGTATTTTATAAAAATAAGCTCGCCGGGAAAAACGATCGTAAAAAAGATAATAGTGGAGTAGATGTTAATGCTATGAGAAAAAACATTTCAATACTACCATTGATTGATATCATAATTTGATATACATTTGTGGTAAAAATAACCACATGAAAAGTATATCATTAAAATTACAGGAACAAATATTGGTGGAAACTGAATCCCTGCTTGAGCATCTCCATACAAGCAGGAACAAGTATATCAACGAAGCCATTGAATTTTATAATCAGTATCAAAAGAGGCGATTGACAGAAGAACAACTGGCGAAGGAATCTAAATTAGTAAGTGAAGATTCCATGAGCATACTTCGTGAATTTGAAATGTTAGAAGATGAAATTTAAACGATTTGAAATATGGCTGGCCGACCTGAATCCAAGATTTGGCACAGAAGCGGGAAAAACAAGACCTGTACTAATAGTTCAAACTAATCTGCTGAATAAAGTCCATCCTTCCACCGTAATCTGCCCGATAACAACAAATATCAAAGAGGGGGTTAACATCTTAAGGGTAAATATACTCAAAGGGGAAGGGAGTATGGAAAAAGACTGTTCGATTATGATTGACCAAATCAGGGCAATAGACAACAAACGGTTTGTGAAAAAGATAGGCAACTTACCCGAACCCTTGCAAAAAAAAGTAATCGAGAACATAAAAATAGTATTGGAAATCTCCACGGGGCATTAATTTCAGGGAAAGATGACAAATCTTACACCTATTTTTGCTGCGCATTAATCAAGATACACCGTTGAAGCTAACAATAACCAATAATTGGCGCACCGCAATTGCCACACTGGCCACCGCTTTTGTCCTGGCGGCCTGCGCCACCATTATAGCCCCGCAGGGCGGCCCCAAAGACGAAAAACCTCCCGGACTGGTAGCGAACGAAACCACGCCCAACCTGCAAACCAACTTCAAAAAGCAACGCATCGAGCTTACCTTCGACGAGTGGGTGCAGGTGCAGGACGTATTCAACCAGGTGCTGGTGTCGCCGCCGTTGCGCTATCCTTACAAAGTAACCCTTAAGCGCAAAACCGTGCGATTCGACTTTGACGAAAAAGAAGAATTGCGCGACAGCGCCACCTATACCATCAATTTTGGTGCAGCCGTCAAAGACCTCACCGAGAAAAATTCGGCAGAAAACCTGCGCTTTGTGTTTTCTACCGGCCCTTACATCGACTCGCTGAGCGTGCGGGGCACTATCGTGGACGCCGTTACCGCCGAACCCGTGAAAGGCGCCTTGTTTATGCTGTACGACAACCTCGCCGACAGCGTGGTGCGCACCGAAAGACCGTTTTACTTCGCCAAAGCCGACGACAAGGGCAATTTTAAAATCGAAAACGTAAAAGCAGGGGTTTTCAAAGGTTTTGCCCTCGTAGATGCCGATCTCAACTATCTGTTTAACCAGGCTTCTGAAAAAATCGGTTTCCCCGAATCGAATATCACCATATCGGCAGATACCTCGCAAGCCCTCCTAATCCGGCTGTTCGAAGAAACCAAACCCCTGCAGATCCTGGAAGCCGACGCCACCCGCTACGGCCGACTCAAACTGGCCTTCAACCAAACTCCTCCCACCGACCTATCGCTCAGCTATTCGGAAGTGGGCCAGCAGATAGTGTACGAGTACGAAAAAGACAGCCTGCTCGTGTGGTACGACAACCCCGGCAGCTTGCCCTGGGAATTGTACATCCGCTACGACACCGTGCTCAACGACACAGCGCGCGTCCGCGTGCTCGACCGCGCGCTGTTTGTACGCGAAGCCAAACTCACCGAGGCCGGCCGGCGAATACCCAGTCCTATACGAGCCACACCGGGGCAACCCGTTCGCATCCGGTTTAACCATCCGCTTTTGGCCGTCAACGACAGCCTGATACAATTGCTGGAAGACTCGACGCTAACCCGCGTCATCCCCGATCTGCGCATCGACAGCATAGCCCGCCGGGAACTGGCGCTCAGCTACCCATTCAAGTACGTCACGCCCTACGAATGGCTGATCCTGCCGGGCGCCATCACCGATATGTACGGGCTGACCAATGCCGATACCATCCGCAAATCGCTGCAATCGGCCCTGCTCAAAGAGTTCGGCAATATGCAGTTGAGAGCCGACAGCCTCGAAGCGGGCGTCAACTACGTAATCCAGGTGCTGAATCCCGACGGCTCCACCTTGCAGACCTTTCAGACCCAGGGCCAGGCGGCTTTTGAAAAAAACATCTCTACCCTACCCCCCGGCCAGTATAGCCTAAGGGTAGTAGCCGATACCAATGGCAATGGCCGCTGGGATCCCGGGCATTACGATACCCGCCGCCAGCCCGAACGCATTCGGGTAATCAAATTAGAAGCGCTTCGCGCAAATTGGGATTTGGAAGTGATTGTGGGAAGGCTTGAGTAAGAGGGAGAGAGGGAGTGAAGGAGAGAGGGGGAGATGCTAAAGTTCCAGCGTATCTCTCCCTCTCTCACTCCCTCCCTCTCTCCTTCAATCTGTGTATTTTTCTAAGATGGCTGTAAGGGGAGGATTCGAACCTCCACAGGGAGATTAGGAACAGAACAAGTTTGGTGGTCAACCCCTGTCGGCCGTAATGGGCGAACCGGCTATATTCTGTCTTTATTTCTTGGTTCCCTACCCCCGAGACAAGAGGGCATGGCTGCCTGTTTCATCACCTCACAGTATTTCGCAAGCGTTCTTGCGTGTTGTGTTGTTGTTGATGCAAATCTAAGGCAAG
>JAEUUQ010000452.1 GCA_016787505.1 Saprospiraceae bacterium
GTGCCTTTGTGTGCGTTTTGTGCCTTTGTGTTAAAAAATAGCGTGTTCACTACGAGTTGTTACCACAAAGGCGCTAAGGGCACTAAGTACCACAAAGAAGAATTTATTTGTCCATTAACACTTTCTTATCACCCTTTTTGCCCGCTTGAACGTTCATTAGGAAATAAACAACAGACTTTTCATGAAAAACTACTTCATCGCTTTCATCGCCGTATTTGCCCTAACCGCCACCATTGCGCCTACGGCCCAGGCTCAGCAGGACAACGTGTGGAAAACGCTCCAGAAAATTACTTTCAAAAAGAAATACGACGAGATGCTCGGCTTCAAAGTAGATGTGCCGGTATTTAGCGAAGAAATCAAAAAAATGGAGGGTAAAATAGTGACTGTCAAAGGTTATGTCATCCCCGTAGAAGGCTACAAAAGCCACAAAGAATTCGTCTTTTCCGCGTTCCCTTACAATATGTGCTTTTTCTGCGGCGGCGCCGGCCCCGAGACCGTCATGGAAGTTTTTGCCAAAGAGCCTATCAAATACAGCGCCGAGGCGATCACCATCAAAGGCAAACTCGAGCTCAACGACTCAGATATCAATCGTTTGATTTATATTATTAAGGATGTGGAGTTAGTGAAATGAGGTGGGCCGGCTTTGTTAGCTCTAATCATTTGGGTATACAAGTCACTTCCCCAGTAATCGAGAAAGATCTGCTACTTTTGTTACCAACTCGATGCCTTCTTCCTTGCAGGCGTTGAAAAAATCGGCATCATAACTTGCCACTATACTGATACTGTGGATTTTGCAGGAAGCGATTAATAAAGCATCATTCGGTAATAAATTGTATTGCTTCATATAATCAACAGCCAAAGGCAATGCTGCATCTGGGATGGAAAGAACCTGAAAACAAGACAGAAAAGTCTTAGTGTCGTGATTAGAAAGGGTTTCGTTTATTTTGCCACTCTCGCATATGCTCATGGGTGAACGCCCGCCGAGGATGCCAAGTAACTGATAAATATACTCACTGAATACAATTGGATTGATAAATATCTGGTGATCGCTTTCCAAAAGGGCATCTAATAGTTCCGTTTTGCTTTGTTTTTCATACTCGATGAGTATGCCGCTATCGAGCAGAATCTTCATTGGAGGTACCAGTCTTGTTTATTGGGTTCATAATCTGCTTTCTTGACGTACTTCTTTAAACTGCCCCTAAACTTTCGAATGGTTCGAACCCGTCGTTGCCGCTCTTGTTTTGTAACTACAGCATCTCCTCCCAATTCAATTTTGAATTCAACATTCAGCGCTTTCGCAACCTCCGAAAGTGCATGGATGATGTCCGGATTGGGTGATTCAATAACTAAAAGCATTATCAAATTGTTTTTTGCAAAATAAGGGATTTTTGGCTTACCTGCAACAGGCAACTCTGATAAAGCATGGTTGGCCTGGAACTTTTTCTTTGATAAACCTTATAAGGTCTTTCACAATATACCTAGTCCCCCCCCGCGAAAATCCTCGACCACCCAAACCTGATCAGCACCAGCAAGGCAATAAAAATCAGGATCACTACCTCGAAGCGCAGGTAGGAAAACACCACGATATGCGTGCGGTCCACAAACCACATGATGGCCAGGGTGGCCGAGATCATGGTGATGAGCCCCGAGAGTTTGTCAAAACCGGGTATATAGTCGAAATCTACATTTTTTCGAATGATAAGCAGGGTGGCCACCATCGATACGATGGGTAGAATTTGCGTATAGATGTCTGTATCGAAAATGCTCCGCTTTTCAAAAAGAAACAAATACACATCGAGCGCAACGGCAAAGATGCCCGGCACGCACACCAGATAAATCAATCCCGAATACAGGTATCTCCAGGGCGACAAGTGCCCTTCGTTTTTGCTCAATACTCCCGCCAGCCACGCCGCAAACGGAATAATCAGGAAGTAAAACAACACATATAAGTGGTTGTCTGACAGCAGTTGGAAGAATTCGCGTAAAGTCATGGTTTTTGTTTTCTGTTCGCTGTTGTCTGTTCTCCGTTTGCTTTTCACTTGAACCGATAACGGACAACCGATAACGGATAACTACAAATCCAGCAGCAGCCCAATCGGGTCCTCCAGCAAATTTTTCACCCTTACCAGGAATGTTACCGAAGTGCTGCCGTCGATGATGCGGTGGTCGTAAGAGAGGGCGAGGTACATCATGGGGCGGATTACCACCTGGCCGTTCACTGCCATGGGGCGCTCTTTGATAGCATGCATGCCCAGTATGGCCGATTGGGGTTCGTTGATAATGGGCGTGCTGAGCAAAGAGCCGAAGACGCCGCCGTTGGTGATGGTGAAGGTGCCGCCCTGCATTTCTTCGATAGAAAGCGAGCCGTTGCGGGCTTTTTCCGACAATACCTTGATCTCTTTTTCAATTTCGGCGTAGCTCAGCGACTCCACGTTGCGAATGGGGGGCACCACCAGGCCGTTGGGCGTGGAGATAGCCACCGAAATATCCACGTAGTCGTGGTAGATGATATCGTTACCGTCAATATAGGCATTTACGTCGGGCATTTCGAGCAGGGCCTTGGCGCAGGCTTTGGCGAAGATGGACATAAAGCCCAGCTTGATGCCGTATTTCTGTACAAAACGCTCCTGGTATTTTTCGCGCAAGGCCATCACTTCGCTGAGGTCTACCTCGTTGAAGGTGGTGAGCATGGCCGTTTCGTTTTTGGCTTTTACCAATCGCGTGGCGATGGTGCGGCGCATGCGGCTCATCTTTTTGCGCTCGCTGTTGCGGCTGAAAGCTTCGTGAGCGGCCGGGGCGGAAGTTGCGGGGGTGGAAGCGGGTTGCGGCGTTGGAGGCGCGGGTGCTGCCGGGGCGGACTTGGCTTCGACAGCTTTCATGGCATCTTCTTTGGTGATGCGGCCGCCGCGGCCGGAGCCTTCTACTTCTGTTGGGGCGATCTCGTTTTCTTTGAGGATCTTGGCCGCCGCAGGCGAGGGGTGGCCTGCCGCCGCTGAAGCGGGCACAGCTGCTTTTTCTGCAACTGGCGCAGGCGCTGTAGCTTGCGGTGCTGCGGGTTGGGCTTCTTCGACTTTGGCTACACTCGTATCGATACGGGCCACGAGCCCGCCGATAGGCAGGTCGTCGCCGGCTTTGGCTACATGGATGAGCTTTCCGGATGTTTCCGCCGGAAATTCGAGGGTGGCTTTGTCCGATTCGAATTCGCAGATGGATTCATCACGCGACACATATGCGCCGTCGGGTTTGAGCCACTGCGATAAGGTTACTTCGGTTATGGATTCGCCTATTACAGGCACTTTGAGATCGACTATACTCATACGGAAAGCGGCATTTGGTCTGTAAAATTAACTGCAATAATCCGGACATTGCCCAAATAATACAACAACATGGCAGAAAATGTTTGAGACTGTACGACTAAACGACGGTAGGACTGTAGGACGGTACGACTGTACGACTGCAAAGTCGCAAAGTCGTATAGTCGTATAGTCGTACAGTCGTATAGTCGCCTAATCAGCGGTGCAGCCGCGGATTCAGCGCCTCATTCAGTCCTTCTCCGAGCAGGTTGAAGATCGTGACCGACACAAAAATGGCGAAGCCGGGGAAAAAAGCCAGCCACCAGGCCTTGGGCTGCGAGCGGGCCTCGTTGAGCAGCGTGCCCCAGGTAACGGTATCCACCGATAATCCGATACCCAGAAACGACAAGAATGCCTCAAGCAATATCGCATTGGCAATGCCGAAAGCGATGGCGATGAGTACGGGCGACAAGGCATTGGGCAGGGCATGCCGCCACAAGATGCGCCACTCGCTGAAGCCAAGCGCCCGCCCGGCCTCGATATAGCCGAGCTGCCGGATGCGCAGCAATTCGCCGCGCACAAACCGCGCAATGCCCGTCCACCGCACCAAACCAATGATGGCCATGACGTAAAAAATGGAAGGCCGCTTGATAAGTACTATGATGGAGAGGATTAGCAATAGGGTGGGGATAGCGTTGAGCACTTCTATCAAACGCACCACGATGGCGTCAACGGGCAATGGCATGGGCTTTTTTAAAACGGATATTTTTTCAACCCATTTTATTAAAAAATGACAAAAAACCAGGCAGGCTGCTATGATGCTGATGCTTTTAATTATTTCAATCAATAAATTGCCATCCATCCAGGCAGCGCTGCGGGCAATAAAAGCATAATAATAACCGGCGGCTAGCCCTAGTAAATATAGCAATACCGCAGCGCGCGACAATCGAAGGTGTTGATCGCCGAAATACCCCGCCAGTGAGCCCAGCAAAACGCCGATCAAGGTGGCCAGGGCCATGGCGACTACACCAACCAGCATGGCTGTGCGCGTGCCGGCTACCAGGCCTGCCGCCACATCGTGGCCGACTCTGTTGGTGCCCAGCCAGTGCCGGTACCGGGGCGATTTTGTTTTTTGTTTGTCAAAAGGCCCTACAAAATTGCTGTTATATACGTCAAGTGTGTTGGCGGAATAGGGAATCAGCGGCATAATCGCTTTTTCGTAGGTCAGCTCTCGCCAGTTGTTGCCGTTGAAAGGCGGCTTCCAGTTGCTCAGTCCCAGCGATACCGCGTATTGTTGCATCACGGGAAAAAAATGCCGACCCTCGATGCGGCAATAGATAGGACGCACGTTGGCGATGAAATCGGCAAACAGGGCTATGAACAGCAGCACGACCAGTATGCGCAGCGACCATACCGCCGGGCGGTGTTGCCTGAGGCGTTGGCGGGCCAGCACCCAGGGGCTCTGGCGCCGGTTGCCGCCGCCGGTGTCGCGTTGTCGTTTTTTTCTGCCGAACATCTAACTTTCTTTCTTTTTTCCCAGCGTTACCCGGGGGTCAATTATGCCATACAAAACATCCGCCAATAAAATGCCCGCCATGGTCACCAATGCGGCCAGCATAAGCACGGCGTATACAATGGGCCAGTCTTTGGCGCCTATAGCATCTACTGTCAATTTCCCCATGCCCGGTATGCCGAAGATTACTTCGATAACTACCGAACCAGCAATGGCCGCAGGTAGCACCGACGCCAGCATGGTGACGATGGGCGAAAGGGCGTTGCGAAAGGCGTGTTTCCAGATCACTACGCTTTCGCGCAAACCTTTTGCCCGGGCCGTGCGCACAAAATCTTGTTCCAAAGCTTCTACCATGCTGCTGCGCATTTGCCGGGAGATGAAGGCCAGCGATCCGTAGGTGAGGCATATCACGGGTAAAGTCAGGTGTGACACACGGGTGGTAAATACCTGCCAACTGCTGTCGCCCTTGTCGGTATCGCCAACCCCCATCGTTGGAAACCAATCCATACCATATTCGGGGGTGGTGAAAAAGATGATCATCAAAGTGGCGATCCAGAAAACAGGCAGAGAGTGCAGCGCGAATAATACTACCGCGATGAGCCTGTCGCGCCTGGCGCCGCGATGCACAGCGGCATAGACGCCTAAGGGGATGGCGAGTCCGTAAGCCAGCAAAATAGCTAGTCCGTTGATGAGCAAGGTCCAGCGCAGGGCGGTAGCCAACTTGCCGGCTACGGGCAGGCGGTCGCGGTAAGATACGCCCAGATCACCCTGAAGCAGCCGCAGCAGCCAACGGTGGTACTGGTTATCGGCGCCGTGCCAGTAAAAAGCCGGAATCCAGTGCGCCGAAGGCGTAGCCTCTTGTTTTACCCGCCCATACGCGGCGTTGAGCGCATCAAATTGAGCGCCTGCAGCAGCCTGTAAAGCGCTATCCGACCGGAAGGCGAATTGCAGGGTGTCCAGGTGGTAGCGTATTAGCGGGTCTTTGTCTTGAATGTAAAGAAAGGGCAGGGTAGCGCGCGCCCTGGTAAGCGCTTCGCCCGAAGCTTGCCCTTTTACCTGGAACAGCTTGCGGTTCAACAAGGCGATCTGTTGGTAATAATGCTCAATTTGCGGCCAGTTGCCGTATCGCGCAATCAGCGCACGCACGCATTCCCGGCGTTCTTTTTGCACAAAGTGGTGCAGCGTATCGGGATAGGCCGAAGTAGTGATGGTGAAATAAAATACCGGCTTGTCGATGCCCAGCGAAGCGGCCATTTCGCGGTATTCATTTTCATAAGAGGTGGGGTTGCTGAGTTGTGCCCCAGGGTTATTGCCCAAATTCAAAAACAACATGACGGGGTCGCCAGGCGTACAGGTGCTTAATCCGAATGCCAAAAAGGAGATGACAATCAGGGTGGGCAGGAAGATAAGTAAGCGCCGGGCGAGGAATTTCCACATAATTGATGTGCTGATGTGCTGATGTGCTGATGTGCTAATGTGCTGATGTGCTGATGTGCTGATATTGGAGAGATTAAAATTCATTAATTATCAGCAAATCAGCACATTAGCAAATCAGCAAATTAACCTCACTCTTTCAATCTAAACAAATTCGGGAAAAAGCCCGGGTGCATTGCTGTGGGTATTACTTCGAAGCGCTGGTGAACGGCCAGGCGGCCCGAGGGTACATAGAGATATACCTCGGGGACTTCGTCGTAAATGGCAGCTTGTAGCTTTTTGTACATATCGTCGCGTTTGCCTTTGTCGAGTGTGATGCGCAGGTCTTCGATCAGCTTATCCGTTTCGGCGTTGCCGAAGCCGGTGCGGTTGTCGCCCTGGGTATGCCAGCTTTGCATGGGGTCCCATAGCGTGGGGCTCACCGTGCGGCCGCCGGAGCTCAGTTCGTATTCGCCTTTGCGAAGGTCGGCGATGATCTGGGTGAATTCTTTGGTGACGGGTTCTATATTGATGCCTGCTTTGCGGGCGTTTTCCTGGAGTACCAGGGCGATATTGCGGGAGATTTCCCGGTTGGGGGTAATCAGGTAACTCAGGCTGAGCTCAGTCAATTCGCCGTCGATCATCTTATCCACAGTACCGTTATTATTGCTGTCGGTCCAGCCGGCTTGTGTCAGCAATTCCTTGGCCTTCTCCGGGTTATAGGCAATTGGTTTCAGGTTTTTGTTTGCATAGTCTTTGGTGGGCAACACCGGCCCGGAGAGCGGGGTCGCCAATCCAAAATAGAGGGTATTGATAACCTCATCGACATTCACGGCGTGGGCAAGGGCTTGGCGCACGAGTTTGTCATTGAGTTTTGGGTGGCGGGTATTCACATAAATAAAAAACGAGGTGAGGCTGGCAGGGGTATAAAGCGTATACGCATTTTGAATAAGCTGGTCCTGCTTGATATCGGTAAAATCTTTGGGGTCGATATCGGCCACCACGTCGATTTCTTCTGCTTTGAGGGCGGCGAGGGCGGTAGCGGCATCGCCGATCACCTTAAAGGTCAACTTTTCGGGATAAGCGCCGAGTGCCGGAAACTCGTCGGCCAGGTCGTCGCCCCACCAGTTTTCTTTCTTCACCAGTTCCACCTTTTGCTGGGGGGCCCAGGTTTCGAGGCGGTATGGGCCGCAACCGGAGATGGCGCCTACTTCGCGGGAAAACTTGGGCGACTGGGCCAGGTCGGCAAATTGCTGAAGCCTGGCATCCGATTCGGCCAACTGAGCGATCTTCTCAGGGTCGGTGAAATCTTTGATGTCGATGTCTTTCAGCAAGTTCTGCGGGTCGTAGAGGTGGGCGGGAAGTACCTGCACCGTGCTTGCTATGGCTTCTTCTCCAAGGATGTATTTTTCGTTGGTAAATACCGTAAAACGCTTGGGATTGGCGGCGTCTACCTGAATATCCTTAATAAATGCAAAAAACGGGCGGTAGCGCTGGGCGTTGACTTTAGGATTAAGGACGGCTTTTACCGTAAACACAAAATCGTGGCCTGTCACGGGTTTGCCGTCATCCCAGACGGCTTCGTCATGGAGGTCAAACGTATAAGCTACGCCGCCGGCGTATGGCCCGCTGGTAATTTCCTTTACCTCGGGCGTTGATTTGGCGAGCTGCGGGATGAGTTGCAGGGTAGTCGGGTCGATAAAGAGCAGAAAAGAAAACAACTGGTTGTTGATCTGTGTAGCGTAAATCGTAGTCGACAAAAGCGGGTTGAGACCATCGGGCTCTGCGTCGATGCGGATGATGACATCGTTGTCTTTTCTTTTCCAATTCTCATTTTGTTTGGGTTCAGATTTACAGTCGGTAAACAATAAACCTGCGACGAAACAAAGTAGCAGCGTAAAATGGATGGAAGAGTTTCGCATCATGGGGAGATTGTTTTTTTTGTGAAAGTGATTGCAAAATACAGGGATGCCGCCACGTAGCAAAATGCTTTTGATGCTAATTTTAATAATCCTGCATTGCATGGGCTTAAAATCCGGATTTGCGCGCTTCAACGATTTTACCGACCTTTCGCCCCATGGAAAATAACAACCGACAAGGCGAGGTGATTTATGGGCGCCACCCGGTAGTAGAAGCCATTACTGCCGGGCTGCCGGTCGACAAGCTGTGGCTCCAGCAGGGCACTCGTGGCGAATTCGAAAAAGAGATCAGGCGTTTGAGCAAAGAGTGGGATATTCCCGTGCAATTTGTGCCCAAGGAAAAATTGTCGAAGCTGGCAGGAGGCAATAACCATCAGGGTATCGTAGGCTTTTTATCGATTATCGGGTACCAGTTGCTGGAAGATGTGCTGCCCGCAATTTACGAACGCTCGGAAACCCCGCTCATCGTGGTGCTCGACCATATCACCGATGTGCGCAACCTGGGCGCCATAGCCCGCTCGGCCTCTTGTTGCGGCGCGCATGCCCTGGTCATACCCCGCAAAGGCGGCGCGCTGATCAACGCAGAAGCCATGAAAGCCTCTGCGGGCGCCCTGGCCCGCTTGCCGGTATGTAGGGTCAACAGCCTCGTCAATGCCGTTGAATTCCTCCAGCAATCTGGCATACAAGTACTGGCCAGCGACCTTCGCGCCACGCAGCTCTTACACCAACTCGACCTCACGGGGCCTACAGCTCTCCTGCTCGGCGCCGAAGGCGAAGGCCTCCATCATAGCTTATCCACCCGTGCCGACCAACAGTTCCGCATCCCGCAATTAGGCGATACGGAGTCTTTTAATGTATCGGTAGCGGCGGGGATTATGCTGTATGAGTCGCTTAGGCAGCGGATAATTCAGGGATAATTCAGTTATCTGTTGTCCGTTCTCGGTTGTCGGTTATCCGTTCTCTGTTATCCGTTCATTATCTTTGCCAATTATACTTTAACAGATAACAGAGAACAGAAAACAGAGAACAGAGAACCGAGAACAGAGAACCGAGAACCGACAACCGAATATGCAACCACTAATCACTAACGATGCCGTCGTGCTCGGCATCTTACTGGCCGTGTTGGCCGCTATTTTTGTCACTTCGGGCAGTAAAAGCAAGGGCTGGCGCAATTTTTACAAAGTCGTGCCGGCTTTATTGCTGTGTTATTTTGTGCCGGCCTTGCTGCGATGGCCCCTGGGACTGATTAGCGGTGATACCTCACAGCTCGATGAAATGGCAGCCGACTACCTGCTGCCGGCGTGTTTAGTACTTTTGTGTCTGAACATAGACTTCAAGGGCATCCTCAACCTGGGACCCAAGGCGCTGATCATGTTTTTGGCGGGCACGGCCGGCGTGATATTGGGCGGACCGGTGGCGATGCTCACTGTGACCAAGTTGTTTCCCGGACTTATAGGCGCTACGCCCGATGAATTATGGCGGGGTTTGTCAACCATTGCCGGAAGTTGGATCGGCGGCGGCGCCAACCAGTTGGCTATGAAAAATATTTACCAGGTCAACGATAATCTCTTTGCAGTGGTAGTGGTGGTGGATGTGATTGTAGCCAATATATGGATGGGGTTATTGCTTTACGGCGCCAGCGTTACCAAGCGCATCGATAATTGGCTGGGGGGCGACACCAGCGCCATTACCGAGCTTAAGCACAAATTAGAAGCCTACCAGGAAAAGGTGGAACGCATACCGGTCGTCAAGGATCTCTTTCTGATGCTGGCGGTGGCCTTCGGCGGCGTGGCTATTTCCAACCTGTGCGCCGACGCTATTGTACCCGCACTTGAGCAACATTCAGCCACTTTAGAAGCCTGGCGGCTCACAGCTTTCAATTCTCATTTCTTCTGGGTTGTCGTCATAGCCACTACGGTCGGCATGCTCCTTTCTTTCACCAAAGCCCGCGAACTGGAGGGCGTAGGCGCTTCCCGTTGGGGTAGTATTTTTATTTATTTGCTGGTGGCTACTATCGGTATGAAAATGGACTTGGGGCAGGTCTTCAGCAACCTGGGCCTGTTTGCTATCGGAATCATCTGGATGATCATACATGCCGGTATCATGATCGGCACGGCTAAACTCATTAAAGCCCCGTTTTTCTTCATGGCCGTAGGCAGTCAGGCCAATATCGGTGGAGCGGCTTCAGCGCCCATCGTGGCTTCGGCTTTCAGCCCCTCACTGGCTTCTGTCGGCGTACTGCTGGCCGTGCTGGGTTATGCCCTGGGTACTTATGGCGGTATTATTTGTGCTATTTTGATGAAAGGGGTGGCGGGGTAGGTTCGGTTGTCAGTTGTCGGTTATCAGTTATCGGTTTCTGTGTTTGAAAAACTTCAAAAATTTGGCCGACTACTTTGTTTGTTTTTTGTTGATAATTAATAAAATGCTTTAAATTTTTAATAAAATGTAAATTTTTAATTTTTTATTTAAAAAATTTGCACAAAAATAACACTTGCCTTAGATTTGCATCAACAACAACACAACACGCAAGAACGCTTGCGAAATACTGTGAGGTGATGAAACAGGCAGCCATGCCCTCTTGTCTCGGGGGTAGGGAACCAAGAAATAAAGACAGAATATAGCCGGTTCGC
>JAEUUQ010000542.1 GCA_016787505.1 Saprospiraceae bacterium
TGCATTTTATGCTTGCTTTTTCCTATTGATTAAACTCATTGGGCCAAACCGGGCATTATTTTGTATTTTTAGGGCTACCAAACACAGCAATAATTTAATTCGAATGGGCATGTTTCCACTATGGGAGGGGGTCAAACTAGGGCTGATGCTGAGTTGTTTGGTAGGGCCTCTGTTTTTTGCGCTGGTCCAGTCGGGCGCCGAATTCGGCGTCAGAGGCGGCACGCTGGTGGGCCTGGGTATTTGGGTCAGCGATATCCTGTTTATCATTGCCGTATACCTTGGACTTGCCCAAATCAAACAAATTGCTAACTCTCCGGCTTTCACGCTTTACCTGGGCGTGGGCGGCAGTATTACGCTAGCCGCGTTCGGCCTGGGCGCACTGATGTCGAAACCACCTCTGCTTTCGGAAGACACCCTGCACATTTCAAAACCGGCAAACCTGCACCTCACCCTTTGGGGCAAAGGATTTCTGATCAATACAGTGAATCCTTTTACTTTTTTCTTCTGGATCGGTGTATCGGGCATTTCTATCGTGGAAAACAACATGGATACGCGGGAAGCCGTCTTGTTTTTTGGCGGAATTATGGCTACTATTATGTGTACGGACCTTTTAAAAGTACTGGGAGCCAAAAAAATCAGCCGCCACTTCCGCCCCGTCCACTTTTTGTGGCTGCGGCGCTTGTCGGGCGCTTCGCTGATCATTTTTGGCGTTGTGATGATAATTCGGGTTTTATTAATGACATAAAGAAGCTTTTTTTCATGCTATACGAACAAATTCAGGAAGCAGTAGCCCATCTGCGCACAAAAACGCAACTGCAACCCCATACGGGTATCATTTTGGGCACGGGACTTGGCAACCTCACCGATGAAATTCAAGTGGAAACGGAAATCCCCTATCAGGATATCCCGCACTTCCCGGTATCCACGGTGCAAAGCCACAAAGGTAAACTGGTTTTCGGGCATCTCGGAAAAACGCCTGTAGTGGTGATGGCCGGTCGCTTTCACTATTACGAAGGTTATACGATGCAGCAGATTACTTTTCCCGTGCGGGTAATGAAGTTTCTGGGCATCCAACAGTTGTTTATTTCCAATGCTGCGGGCGGCACCAACCCCCATATCCATGCCGGCGACCTGGTTTTTGTGCGCGATCATATCAACAAGCACCCCGACAATCCGCTCCGGGGCCCCAACGACGAGCGCCTCGGCCCCCGCTTTCCGGATATGTCGCAGGCTTACGACCGTGAATTGATTGCACGGGCGCTCACTTTGGCTAAAAAACACGGCATCAGGGCCCACCAAGGGGTTTACGTAGCACTGCCCGGTCCCAACCTGGAGACGCCGGCGGAATACGAATTCCTGCACCGTATCGGCGGCGATATGGTGGGCATGTCAACGGTACCCGAAGTGCTCGTAGCCCGCCACATGGATATTCGCCTTTTTGTGGTGTCGGTGATCACCAACCAGTGTTATCCGCTGGAACACATCAAAGAAACCTCGGTAGAAGACGTGATCAATGTGGCGGCAAGCGCCGAGCCAAAGATGAGCCTGATTATGAAGGAGTTGCTAGCAGCTGCTCCAGGAAGTGGTGCTTGATGCCGTAAGCTTGTTTGATGGCTTCTACTTTGGCCATTGCTTCAGGCTGAGCCTTGGCGCGCAAGCCGGTGATCATGAGGTTTTTGCTGGTGTGCTCGGTAGAGATAAACTCAAATACCTTGGTGGCGTAGCCGTTGGCTTCCATCAATAAAGCGCGCAGTCCGTCGGTGATCAACTCGGCCTGTCTTTCTTCCAGTATGCCGTGTTTGAGGATGGCCTGCATATCGCCGTGGCCGTGCATTTCTTTGCGGATTTGTTTGTGGCAGCAGGGCGCTACCACGATGATGGCCGAGTCGGAGAGGATGCCTTTGGCGATAGCCTCGTCGGTGGCCGTATCGCAGGCATGCAGGGCGATCAGCATGTCGATATGGCCGGGCTGGTAATCTCGGATATCCTGCGCGGCAAAACGGAGGTGTTCAAAACCGCATTTTGAGGCGATATCGTTGCACAGATCTACCAGCGCGGGACGCAGTTCTATGCCCGTCATTTCTATATCCAGCCCCAATTTTCGGGTAAGGTAGTCGTACAAGGCGAAAGTAAGATACCCCTTGCCAGAGCCCATATCCACGATATGCGCTTTGGGGGGCAGGGCTTGTTGCGCCAGCAGGTTATCGATAATTTCGATGTATTTATTAATCTGCTTGAATTTCTTCTGCCCTTCTTTTTTAATCGTACCGTCTGCATTGGCCACGCCGAGCAAGTGCAGATAATTAGCCGTATCAGCGGTAATCAGCCGCTTTTTGGCCTTGTCATGGCCGGCATTCGGGGTGGAAGCATGGCTAGGCGAGGCAGTGCGCAGGCTAGCTTCTCTTTTTTTATTGTATTGAAAAAAATAATCCTTTTCGGTCGTATACAAATCGCCCTGCAGGAAATCCTTGCCTAACCAGTCGCTTACCGTTTTGACAGCTTCGGCGGGCAGGTAATTTTTGGTTTCGTCGCGGCGGGCATAGCGAAGCGTAAAAGACAAGTGGAGTTGCCCTTTGATTTCTACCAGCCGGGCGTAGATATTGTGGAGCTCGCTGCTTTTTGATGCCGGTTTGCTCAAAGTCAGTTTGACAAAAGTGCCTTTTGCGGCGCTTTCGCTGAGTTGGTCCAAAAAGGACTGTTTTTGTTCTTGCATATTATTGCAGGGAGTCTTTGGCGGCCTGCTCAAATTCCTTCATGATATCTTCAATTGTTTTACCACTTTTCAGGTAGCCGAGTAGTTGTTGTGCATCGTCCGCGAGCTCGTGTTGCGGGTATTTGTCGATAAAAGCCTGGTAGCTCTCCACGGCATTTTCTTTGTCGGCTACGTCGTTATCGTAAGTAAAAGCGATAAGGAAGAGCGATTCGGGCGCTTTGGCATAAGCGGGGTACTTATCTGCCACCCGGCGCCAAAGCTCGATCGCCTGCGGGTGTTTGGCGATAGCCTTCGAAACTTCGGCAGCTTGAAACAGCAGACGCGCGGAGGCTGTATCTTCGGGAAAGCGATCGGCATAAGCCCGGCTTTTTTCAATGAGTTGGCCCGCTGTCACCGTATCGAGCGGGAAAGTAGTGGCTGTCGCCAATTGTTGGCGTAGTCCTTCAATTTCTGCTTTTGATTTATCGGCGTTAGGACCGCAAGCTGCAAAGAGGAGGAGTGCAATGCCTATTCCAAGTAATTGCTTCATGGTGTTTTTTGCGGCAAAATTAGCGCATAATAGAGAATAAACCTGTTATTGGGCGGGACTGTTTTCAAGTTCTGTTTCAACTGCTACCTCGCTCAGCGCCGGCGAAGGCCGCAGGCACATCATTTCAAGGTCGCCGGCGGTGCCGTTGAACACGTTAAGGTCCACGTTGCCATTTACGCCTTTCAGCTGTCCGCGGTTGCCGTATTGCCAAAACTGCCACTCCCGGCCGCAAGCCATGCGGGGTTCGCGGGTATTGTAGCGGGCAATCCACACGGGATATTCCTCAAAATGGCCGGCGAGATAGCGGTTGTAAAATTTCAGGTTGGTATAAATGACGGGTTTGATACCGTAGCGGGCTTCCACAAAAGCGAGCCAGGTGCGCATGCGGCTAATCAGGGCAAACTTGGA
>JAEUUQ010000546.1 GCA_016787505.1 Saprospiraceae bacterium
TCGGCAGAGCCGGAAGTAGGCGGAATAAAGCAGGTCAAAATTTTCATAGTGGTGGTTTTGCCTGCGCCGTTAGGGCCCAGAAATCCCAGCACCTCCCCTTCAAACGCCTGGAAAGAGATGCCATCCACCGCTTTTTGAACATCGTAAACCTTTGTCAGTTCCGTCACTTTAACAGACATGCTGATTGGCTTTTTCTATTGAGTGGGCAAAGCTACTAATTTTTCCAAAGCGAAAACGACCTTTGGGGCGCTAAACGTAAAGCCGGGATATGATAAGTTCAATTCAAAGAACATAATGAAAATTGACTTGTTTAGTAGGGTGTTACAAGCTACCTTTGGCGCCTGTTTTCGAAGCAGGAAAAAGCCGGGGATAAAAAGACATACATGGCAACCGTAAAATTCACCTTTGAAGATAAAAGCATTTCACCGGTTATCATTGATAACGTTGAAGAGGGCTTGTCGATTTTAGAGGTGACCGAAGAAAATAACATTCACCTCAATCACAACTGCGGCGGGGTTTGCGCATGCAGTACCTGCCACGTATATGTGGAAAAAGGCGAAGATTTCCTGGAGGAGATTTCTGACAAGGAAGAAGATTTCATCGACAGGGCCATCAACCCCAAGCTGGAATCCCGCCTGGGATGCCAATGCGTCATCCTGGACAGCGAGGCGTATATCGAAATTCAAATTCCCGACCAGCGCAAGATCATCGGTCACGAACATTGATAAAAAAACAAAAACGTATGCCGTTTAAAGACATCGAGGATCTTCCTATCTATTGGAAAGACCACGAAGACATAGCCATGAAACTCTACGACCGCTTTGGCGCTGAGTTTGACGAATCCAAAATTTACCGCATTCGTTTCACCGATTTGCTGGAATGGATCCTGGAGATACCTACTTTCGAAGGCAAACGCGAAGAGTCGACGGAAGGTCACCTGGAGCAAATTCAAGCCCGCTGGGTATACGAATGGAGAGATAACAATCCGTCATGAACCAACTCGAACCATTTCAACATATCCACACTTTTATTTTTGATGTGGATGGCGTGTTGACCAACAACGAGGTGCTGGTCACAGAAGACGGCCGGTTGTTGCGCCAGATGAACGTCCGCGACGGGCTTGCCATTAAAATGGCCGTCAAAGCCGGCTACAGGGTTTGTGTGATTACCGGCGGTAAATCGGAGGGCGTCAAAACGCGACTGGAAGGATTGGGTATTCAGGATATTTATCTCGATAAGCAAGACAAGCTGGAGGCCTATAACGAGTTTGTATCGATATACGATCTCGACCCGGAGGCTATTCTATACATGGGCGACGATTTGCCCGATTACCCGGTTATGCGCCGGGTGGGTCTGCCCACCTGCCCACGCGATGCCTGCCGTGAAATTATTGAAATTGCCAAGTATATATCTCCTCAAAACGGTGGCGACGGCTGCGCCCGCGACGTGATAGAAAAAGTCATGCGATTGCAGGGCAAATGGCAGGAATTTCTCTCCGCATAATCCACAGGCTATGGCGTTGTTCAGATTAATACGGCTGCCTAATCTGTTCATCGTAGTAATTACGCTTTCACTGCTGTATTACCGCGTTTTGTTGCCTCCATTTTATCGCTATCAGATCACCCCTTTATTTGATAATCTGCACTTCTGGATTTTTACAGGTATTACTCTGCTGATTACCGCTTCGGGGTATGTGATCAACGACCTCACCGACCTGAGGGCGGATTTGTACAACAAACCCGGACGGGTGGTAGTGGGCAAAAAAATTTCTATTCAAACGGCGTATTGGCTTTACTTCTGTTTTTGCCTGGTGGGGTACACCATCTCCCTCTATCTGGCCTTTTATGCCGGGCAGGTTGCGCTTATCAATATCTATATCCTTGCGGTAGGCGGTTTGTACTATTATTCAACCCGCCTCAAAAAGCTGCCGCTATTGGGCAACCTGCTTGTAGCGGTATACTGTGCCGGAGTGGCCGGTATGCTTTGGTTTGCAGAAAGGGAAGCCTGCGCTTTATTATATCAACGCTCGCCCGAAGAGGCTTTTCATATTCAGATGGTACTCCTTACCTATATGCTTTTTGCTTTTATTTCCACCCTGTTCCGCGAAATCGTAAAAGACCTGGAGGATATCCCCGGAGATTCGGCTGAAAAATACCGTACCATGGCGGTAAGCTGGGGCTTAACCGCATCCAAACGAATTGCCATAGCAGTGGGCGTTATATTGGCGGTTTCAATCATCTCAAGCGCCATATGGCTTTTGCCCGGATTCATTGCTTTGCTGGCGCTTCCTGTCATTTATGCGCTATACAAATTGAACAGGGCACAAAGCAGCCAGGACTTTGCCTTTGTCAGCCAATTGGCGAAAGCCATTATGCTCGGGGGATTATTCATTTTATTATTGTAACTGTTTAGAAGGGTTAAGTGCATGCGCAGTTTAGCGATTGGGTTTAGCTGTATGTTTAGATAAACTAAACCCAATCGCTAAACCCTTCTAAACGGTTACTTATTATTTTAAAAATCAGCGTGTTATGGAGGTATTTGAAAATAAAAAAATAATTCTCGCTTCCAAATCGCCACGCCGCAGTTATTTGCTGGAGTCGGCGGGCATACCCTTTGAGGTCAGGGCCCAGGATGTGGAAGAAGACTATCCGGCAGACATGGCGCCCGAGTTGGTACCCGCCTTTTTAGCCCAAAAAAAGGCGCACGCCTGTAAAAAATGGCTGGAGCCCGGCATGATCGTGCTCGCCTCCGATAGTATTGTGCTGCTCGACGGCGTCATACTTGGAAAACCCACGGATATGAAAGATGCCAAACGCATACTCCGCGCTCTTTCCAACAAAAAACACCTCGTAATCACGGGCGTTTGCCTGTTGGCCACTCACAAAGAAATCGTTTTTGACGAAACGACCGCTGTATACTTTGATTCCCTTAGCGAAGAAGAAATCGATTATTACACGGCTAAATACCAGCCGCTGGACAAAGCCGGCGCCTACGGCATCCAGGAATGGATAGGTTTGTGCAAGATTTTGAAAATAGAAGGCGCCTACTCCAACGTCATGGGACTGCCAGTGAGCAGGGTTTACCACGAATTAATCCAGTTTTAAAACAACTCAAACTGGTTGGAATAGACCGCAGAAGCCGATGATTCCGTAGTTTTTGTAGCTGGGGGCCCCGATTTCAACAATCGTTTGATGACACGCAGCTTATACAGATAACGCCCGGCTTCGCGGTTGTACACGCCGTAATGGTCGAGGCCGTCTATACGCACCCGGCCGAATACATGCAGTACTTCCGCAGGGTTAACCACAATGCCGACATGGGTGATCTTGGCCAGCCGGTTTTCGAAGAAGGCAAGGTCGCCGGGCTGGGATTGCTCGACAAAGTCGATGGTTTCTCCCAGAAAGACCTGCTGTTCGGCCTCCCTGGGTAGTTGGATGCCCGCTATCCGGTACACGATTTGTGTCAATCCGGACGCATCCATGCCCAGTGGCGATTTGCCCCCGGCGATATAAGGCGTATTGAGATAACGGCGCGCAATTTTGAGCAACAATTCGGCGCTGGGATGAATATCTTTTGGAAAAACGGCTTGCCCGCTAAAACTATAGGAAGCTTCACCGAGCGTAAAACGC
>JAEUUQ010000559.1 GCA_016787505.1 Saprospiraceae bacterium
TAGCAACATACTTTTTGAGAGAAAAATATATTCCAAACTAGTATTGACTTCAATGGAAAGGCTACCAAATGGGCGAAAGCCTGAAAAAAAGTGTGCGACACCTCGCTTTTTAATGCCGGCTTTACGCCGGATTTTGCCAGTTATCATTATAATAATGACTGGGTACTCAATGCGATTATCCGCCCAGGTGGCTTTTACCGGGGCGATGATTAATTCGTGCGGGATTGAAGGAGACCAGGAGTTTGTGACGCTTTTTACTACAGGCGACATGGATCCTAATGAATTAAGTATCATTTACGGCCAGGGAGTGGATTGTAGTACGGCGAGTTCGGTGGTTTTTAATATGATGTTTGCTGAACCGCCGGGATTACTTGCGAGTATGAATGCGTTGGCAGGATGCACGGCTTTTGTACCGGCTACCAATCCGATTCCGGCAGGTAATAATGTCATTATTTTAGATATTAATTTTAATCCGGCAAGTTATACAGGTTGGAATGTTTTTTGTAGCATTACCACGTATGTGTTGTTTACAGATTTACCTAATTCAGGAGGTAATTTTTTAAATGGGGCAGGAACCCGTAATTTTTGTGTCAGCTATAATGGCGCTTTACAAGGGGTTTATGGTTTTACTAATACTATGGGAACTATTGACGGCACTACCGCCACTTGGGCTGGGCCGGGCAATGTCAATACTAATATTCCGGCTGCGCCCAATTGCAGCTTCGGCTCTGTTGCGCCTTGTGCAATCACCAATATCACTGTAACCAATACCAGCGCCTGTAATAACAACGGTACCTCTTCGAATGCCGCTGATGATTATTACACCGCTAATATTACGGTCACTTTTTCCAATAACCCGACAACCGGCACGCTGGATCTGTTCAGAGGCGTTAACCCAACGCCCATTGCCAGCATCAGTGCGGGTAGTGTAGCTGCACCCTCCTATACGTTTATGAATGTGCAGTTGCCGGCAACCGGCGCCGGGTTCAACCTGACGGCTACGTTTTCTAATATGACGTCGTGTACGTTTACCAATTCTTTTACTGCATTAGCTTCCTGTTCACCCTGTGCGAGTTTTATGGTGTCCGGTTCGCCTACGGCGCCCACCTGCCAGGGAGGTACCAACGGCAGCATTACACTGAACCCCACAGGGGGCACGCCTACCTATTCCTATAATTACACCGGCACGGCATCGGGAAGCGGTAGTGGCACCAGTATTGCCAACCTGGCGAGCGGCTCTTACAATATTACAGTTACCGATGGCATGGGTTGTATAGCTACAACTGTCGTAAATGTACCTAACGGTGCGCCTCTTCCCAATGCCAACACCGCCCCGCCTCAGTTCGCCTGCGCCAACGCCATGGGAGTCGGCACGTTTAACCTCAATTCGCTCAATAATACGATTAGCGGCGGGGTGGGCACGGTAAGCTGGTGGACCAACAGTATCGCCACAATACCTATTGCCAATCCGGCGGCGTATACGACTAATGCGTCAGTGATTGTGTATGCCAATGTGACGAGTGGAGCTTGTACTTCTCCCACAGTAGGCGTGCAACTCAATGTGACGCCCACGCCCACAGCCAATCCGGCCGGGCCGCTATCTGCCTGCGCCACCAGCGGCAACCAGGCTTCGTTTAACCTCACTTCGCTCAATGGTACGATCAATAATACGCCCGGCACAACGATAACCTGGTATACCGACGCCGGCGCTACCAATGCTATCGCTACGCCGGCCAGTTTTACCTCGGTAAGCACGACGGTGTATGCCACGGCAGCCAATATGTTCTGCGCTTCCGCCCCGATACCCGTGCAACTGATCGTTAACCCCACGCCTACTCCCAACGCGGCGGGACCCTTGACAGCCTGTTCTACCGGGGCTCAGGCCACCTTCAACCTCACTTCCCTCAACGGCGCTATCAGCGGCGGGGCGGCCACGGTCAACTGGTATTCCAATGCCGCCGGCACGATACCGATAGCCAATCCTGCCGGCTTTCTCAGCGGCTCTGCCACGGTTTATGCCACGGTAGAAAGCGGCCCCTGCGAGTCGGGCACTATACCCATACAACTCACGGTGAACCCCGCGCCCACCGCCAACCCCACTTCATTCGACGTGTGCGTGGTTACCCTCATCCCGCCCAATATTCAATACGACCTGCCGGGTACCGAAGCGATTATCAATGGCGGCTCCGGGCTGCCCGTCAATTGGTACAGCGATGCTGCCGCAACCAACCCAATTGATGATATCAACGACGTACTCACACTTCCCGGCACGGTATACGCTACTGTAGATAACGGAACCTGCGAATCGGCTACAGTACCCATACCTGTGAATATAGAATTCGCCCCAAGCGCTTCTCCTGCATCTGCCATGTCATGCGCCGGTCCCGGCGGCACGGCGACTTTTAACCTGACTACGCTTAATAGCCAAATCAACAATACGCCGGGTTTAACGATTACTTATTATACCAATTCAGGCGCCACCAACCCCGTTCCCAACCCCACGGCATTTACCACCGGCTCGGCAACCGTATACGCAGTAGTGTCAACCGCCAATGGCTGCGGTTCAAACCCCGTGCCCGTAACGCTTACGGTTACGCCATTGCCAACGGCCAACCCAGCTTCAGCACAGGCCTGTAACAACGGCACGGGACAGGGCACGTTTAACCTGACTACTCTCAACGGCACGGTGAGCGGCGGCGTGGGTACGGTAAGCTGGTTTACCAATTCCGCAGGCACTAATCCTATTGCCAATCCCGCCGCATTTACAAGCGGTACGACCACCGTTTATGCTACTGTGACGAATAACGGTTGCACGTCGCCTACGGCAGCCGTGACACTTACGGTATTATCGGCGCCTCCGGCGTTTTCTGCCAGCCTGGGCGCCTGCGAAAGTGCCGGAGGCCAGGCTGTTTTTAATCTTACTACTGCCAATAACACGATAACCGGCGGCGGCAGCGGCACGGTCAATTGGTTTACAAATGCCAATGGCACGGGGCCCATTGCAACGCCGGCCACTTATTTATCGGGGACGACAACGGTTTTTGCACAAGTTTCACTGGGTACCTGTACATCCATCGTTGTGCCTGTGTCGCTCACCGTTACACCGTCGCCTACGGCAATAGCTCCGCCGGCCATGCAACAGTGCGCCACTGCCGGCAACCAGGCTACGTTCAACCTCACCACCCAGAATAGCATCGTCAATGCCGGCAGCGGATTGACGGTTACATGGTATACCAATGCGGCTGCAACGAATCAAGTACCCAACCCGGCAGCCTTTACTACCGGTTCTACTACGGTTTATGCAACCGTAACCAATGGCAACTGCAGCTCGGCGCCGGTAGCGTTGACACTGACCGTATTGGCCGCGCCAACGGCTACGCCTACCTCGCTCTCGGCATGCAGCACCACTGGCAGTCAGGCTGTCTTTAATCTGACCAGCGCCAACGCTGCAGTGAGCGGCGGAGCCGGTACGGTAGGGTGGTTTTTGAATGCCACGGGCACCAACCCGGTGGCCAATCCTTCTGCGTTTACCTCGGTATCTATTACGGTGTATGCTAACGTTAGCAACGGTGTCTGCACCTCGGCTACTGTGCCGGTAGTGCTTACGGTAAATCCCCGGCCTTCGGTGAGTATTGCACTGGCCAACGACCTCGACTGCAGCGGTGACAATAGCGCCAGCTTGTCGGTAGATGTGAGCAGCGGCGCCGGGCCGTTTGTCTTCGACTGGAATGTCAATGCCCTCGACGGCATCGAAGACCCCACGGGGCTTGCTGCGGGCAATTACAGCCTCACCGTGGTGGATGTCAACAATTGCCAGGGCACGGCCAACCTGAATATCACCGACCCCGCGCCGCTGATGCTGAGTTGCCAAGAGCTCAACCCCGTCTCCGGACCGGGTAATAGCGACGGCGCTGCAGAGATCACTTTTGGCGGCGGAACGGCGCCGTATACCATAGCATGGAGCGGCCCCGGCAGCGGTAGTCAACCCCAAGCCATGCCCGGCATAGCCACCATTAGCGGCCTGGCAGCCGGTACTTACGGCCTCACGATTACCGATTTCAACGGCTGTGAAGAAACCTGTTCCTTTACGATCAACGATGCAAACTGTACGATAGGCGTGAGTCTGACGAGTAACGACCCCACTTGCTCTGATAGCAATGACGGGTCTATCAACCTGACCGTAAGCGGCGGTATTGCACCTTTTAATTTCGACTGGAGCGATAATACGCTTGATGGTACGGAAGACCCAACCGATCTCAGCCCAGGCATATATGCAGTAACCGTTACCGCCGCTGACGGCTGCACGGCCACCGGGGTAGATACGCTTGTGGGAGCCCCTGCCTTGTTACTGGAGTGCAGCCAGCTTAATCCGGTTTCTGCCACCGGCGCAGAAGACGGCGCGGCATCCATAATTATTGGTGGCGGAGAAGCTCCTTATATATTGCTATGGAGCGGCCCCGAAATGGGCGGACAAAACGAAAACATGGCCGATACGGTGGTGTTAGACAACCTGCTCGCCGGCGTATATAACCTTACACTTACCGATGCTAATGGTTGTGAAGCCGTTTGCAGCTTCACGATTGGCGAACCCTGCGGTATAAATGCCAGTGCCGACGTAGTAAATCCCACTTGTTTCGGCGAAGCCGATGGCAGTATCGACCTCAGCATAACGGGAGGACTCTTGCCATATACTATCGACTGGAATGTGGATTCGCTGGATACGATAGAAGACCCCGGTAGCCTGGCTGCAGGAACCTATCTTGTGACAGTCACCGATGCAGGCGCGTGTGTGGATACGCTTTCCATCACGCTTTCTGAGCCGGCATTGCTCGAATTGGCCTGTGCGCTGCTCGACTCCGTTTCAACTGTAGGCGGCAGTGACGGCCGTATCATCGTTACGACTAATGGCGGCGCTTTGCCCTATATGCTTAGTTGGGGCGGCCCTTCTACCGATTCTCTGATTATTAACATAGCAGGCGTAGACACGATAAGCGGGCTAAGTGCCGGTCTTTATGCACTTTTACTCACCGATGCCAACGGATGTACAACCACGTGCGGCATATCTATTGGAGAACCGGTATGTGCGGTAAGTCTGGATGCGGTTGTCACACCCGTAAATTGTAACGGTGCCGCCGAAGGCGCTATCAGCCTAAACTTAAATGGCGGTACAGCTCCGATAAGCTACGATTGGAACCTGGATGCCCTCGACGGCGACTCTGCGCCCGATAGCCTTGGAGCCGGCACTTATATCGTCGTGATTAGCGATGCCATCAACTGCGTATTGACAGATACTCTTGACATCGCGGAACCCGCGGCTATTATGCTGAGTTGCTCTGAAGTCTCGCCGGTGTCGGGGCCAGGGGTTACAGATGGCATAGCAACTGTCGATGTACAGGGCGGGGTATTCCCTTATACAATAATATTAAGCGGTACTTCAGCCGATACGATAGCGGTAGATACCGCCGGAGTAGTCACCCTCAGCAATCTAGGGGGCGGATTGTATACCGTTTTGCTGGTCGATTCGCTGGGCTGCGAGGCCGATTGCCAATTTGCCATCAACATTACCGGCTGTAACCTGAATGCATCGCTTAGCGCCACCGATCCTTTGTGCAATGGCAGCAACGACGGCGCCATCACGGTCACTACGACCGGCGGCGCCGCGCCCCTGGCATTTGACTGGAATGACGATACCTACGATGGGCAGAGTTCCTTGAGCGGCCTGGCGCCGGGGTATTATGCGGTCACTGTTACCGACAACCTGGGCTGCCTGGCGGTGGCGGATACTACCCTTAACGAGCCGGCGGCACTGGCGCTTGCGTGTGCCGAATTTTCTCCTGTGAGTATGGTCGGCGGCGCCGACGGCGCCATGCAGTTCTCCTCTTCCGGCGGTATCGGGCCCTTCCAAGTGGAAATATCGGGACCTGTGCAGGACACCATTTTGCAATCCACAAACGGAACTTTAATAGTGCCCGATCTTTCGGCGGGTGATTATCTAATTTTGATTACCGATGCCAACGGCTGCCAGGACTCGTGCAGCTTTACCATAGCAGAACCCGTTTGCAATATCAATCTGGCGATCTCGGGCAGCGATTTGCTTTGCAACGGCGACAATAGCGGCGCTATCGATTTGACTGTCAACGGCTTCGTAGCGCCTTTAACTTTTGATTGGAATATAGACGCTCTTGATGGCACAGAAGACCCAGTATCGCTTGCAGCCGGCAGTTATGCCGTAACCGTGTTTGATGCGGCGGGCTGCAATGCCCTTGCCGCAATCGATCTGAGCGAACCGGCTGTGCTTGTCCTGTCTTGCGCCCAATTGAACGCCGTAACCACCGTCAATGGCACGGATGGCTCGGGCGCCGTCACCTTTAGCGGCGGCACGGCGCCCTACCAGTTGGATTGGAGCGGCCCTGTCTCCGGCAGTCAGACTTCTGCCTCAGCGACTACGGCGTCGATTCAGTCGCTGGCGGCTGGAACGTATAATCTCACTCTTACCGATGCCAATGGATGTACCGAAACTTGTACCTTCACCATAGACGGGCCTGTGTGCGCCATCACGGTGGCCTTAATTGCCACAAGCGAAAGTTGTGCAGGCAGTTCCGACGGGGCCATTGCGCTTACTGTAAGCGACGGTATCGGCGCCCTTACCTTTGATTGGAACGTAGACGCCCTCGACGGCACGGAAGACCCATCGGGGCTTGCACCCAATACCTACCTGGTGTCGGTTACTGATGCGGCGGGTTGTTCGGCTACGGGCATTGCTACCGTAGCGCCCGGAGCCGTTCTGCCTTCGGCCACCATAATCAGCGGTGGCGCTATTTGCGAGGATGATTGTTTTGATTTTACTATAAATTTAAGCGGTACGTCGCCATTTACTATCAATTATACCCTCGATACCGGTACGGGGCCACAGCCTGTTAGTACGGTAATTAATGCTAATAGTCAAACGGTGACAGTTTGTCCGGCTAGTTTTGGCCTTACCAATGGCCAAATCACCCTGGCTTTATCGAGTGTGAGTGACGCGAACTGTCAGAATACCCTGAGCGGGAATGCCGTTTTACAGGTCAGGCCGCATGTGACTACAGCATTGAACCAAACCTTGTGCGCCGGGGAGAGCCTCATCGTCAACGGTCAAACCTACAATGAAGCCAACCCCGCCGGCACGGAAATACTGAGCGGCGCCAACGGATGCGACAGCACCATAGTAGTCAATCTCAGTTTTCTGCCCAATTCAACTTCCGCGCTCAATTCCACCTTGTGTTTTGGCGAAAGCCTAATAGTAGGAGGCCAAACCTTCAACGCAGCCAATCCGGTGGGTACGGTCGTATTAGACAATGCCGGCGCGACGGGTTGCGATAGTATTGTAAACGTAGCATTGCAGTTTTTGCCTCAGCTTACCGCTTCGCTTGAAGGCGGCGGTGCGGTATGTGCCGGTACCCCGACGCAAATTACTTTCCGCTTTGCTGGTGGTAGTGTTTTTGATGTGACCTATTCTGATGGAGCTACTACGCAATCGTTGAACGATATCGGAGATGGGTTCACTCTTACGGTCAGCCCAACGGCTACGGTGGCATATAGCATCCTGACTGCCACGGCTGATGGTGTTAGTTGTCCGGTCACCATCGGCGGCCCGGTCACCGTGCAGGTGAGTTCGCTGGGGGTACAGGCGGAAGTGACTAGCGATTTTGACGGCTTTGGCGTAAGTTGTGCCGGCAATACCGACGGCGTCGTATCGGCTACGGCAAGTGGCGGAATTACACCGCTGGCATACCAATGGAACAACGGCGCCATAACGCCTACGCTTAGTGGGGTAGGGGCGGGCAGTTATGCGGTGACCATTACCGATGCTGCGGGTTGTTCGGGATCAGCCACGGCTACGCTGACAGAGCCGGAGGCCATCACCTTAAAAACCGACAGTCAGTCGCCTCCTTGTTTTGGCGACTTGCTGGGCGCTATATTGCTGGAAGAATTAAACGGCGGCGCGGCGCCTTACGCGTATTCACTTGACGGGCAGTTTTACCAGGGGCTTGCAGGTACGCCCATTGCCATCCCCAACTTGCCGGCGGGCAGCTACACGCTATATGTACGCGACGCCAACAACTGCACCGTAGAAGTAGACGTAGTGATACCCACCCCACAAGAATTGGTGGTAGACCTGGGCCCGGACCAGACCATCCGCTTGGGCGACAGCATCTTGCTCGACCCCGTGCTCAACTTTACGGTTGCGACTTTTACCTGGACGCCCCGCACCGATTTGACCGACTCATCGGCATTGGCAACCTATGCTGGGCCGATACTTACCAGCACCTACACACTCACGGCGAGCGATGAGAACGGTTGTCAGGCGGAAGATGCCATCACCATCTTTATCGATAAAAAGCGAAGGGTATACGTACCGAATGCCTTCACACCCGATGACGACGGCATCAACGATTATATCACCATTTATGCGGACAGTGATGTGGTGGCGGTGAAATCATTCCGCATTTTCGACCGTTGGGGCAACCTGTTGTTTTTCAACGGACCCTTCCAGCCCAATAATGAATCGCATGGCTGGGACGGCGAATTCAAGGGCAAACCCATGAATGCCGGGGTGTACGTATATTTTGCGGAAATAGAATTTGTCGACGGCCAGGTGGAGACGTTTAAGGGCGATGTGTCGTTGTTGCGGTAACGGCCACGTAGGGTGAACGTTTACCGTTCACCGCCCCGGTGGTAACAAGGTGACAAGGTGACAAATTCAGTAATAATATAACGACGTGTCATCAAAAATAGACTGGCGCAGGTATGTCGTTTGGCTGGGGTTTTTGGGGGCCTTGCAATTTTTTGTGCTCAGCACCCTGGCCATGCGTTATTATCCCGGAGGTACACTGCACGACAGAGGTACCGAGGGATATTCGTTTTTGTACAATTATTTCAGCGACCTGGGCCGAACGATGAGTTGGAGCGGCGAGCTCAACACCTGGAGCAACCTGTTTTTTGGGAATAGTCTTACCCTGGCAGGCGTTTGCCTGACGATCTTTTTTGTCGGCCTGCCCACCTTGTTCAAAACCGATGAGGGGCGCCTTTTCGCCGTGCCGGCCGCCCTGGCGGGAGTAGTCGCTGCGCTTTGTTATATTGGCATAGCCCAGACTCCCCTCGACGTCAACTACTTTCGGCATACCTTATTTGTCAGGGCGGGGTTTATCGCCTTTTTGGGCATGAGTGTGGCTTACGGCCTGGCCATAAGCAATGAACCCCGCTATCCCAATAGATACGCCGGCGCTTTTCTGGCATTTGGCGCACTATTAGCCATACAGATTACCATCATGATATTCGGCCCCAGGTCGTGGACTTCGCCGCATGCGCTGTTTTTGCAGGCTAGTGCCCAAAAGGTGGTAGTTTATGCTGAATTGTTGTGCATGAGCTATCAATGCCTGGGAGCATTGAGGGTGCTGGGGCGGGACTAGGCGACTGTGCGACTGTGCGACTGTACGACTGTACGACTGTACGACTGTACGACTGTACGACTGTACGACTGTACGACTGTACGACTGTACGAACATAAGCGTACAAGATACGTGAAACTCCTAAGTTCGTAAAGTCCTAAAGTCGTAAAGTCGTAAAGTCATAAAGCGGCTGCCCACTGCCGCAGCACCTCTCTATCAATTTCATGTTTTCCCTCGAAGGTATGGATTTGCAGGGGAAGGCCGGTATCGGCCAACCATTGGCTTTGCGTGGCAATGCGATCTTCGGTGAGGTATTGATCTTGCAGTCCGTAGATGAAATGCAGCGATTTTTCCTGGAAATAGGGCAGCAGCGGCTTGTAGTCGATATCTTCGGGCAGTCCGCCGGCCCATAGTAGGAGCACATCGAAATGGGGCAATTGACGGGTTATCCAGCGGAGTTGGGTAGCGCAGCCCTGTGAAAACCCTGCCAGCACGATGCGGGTTTGAGGGGGGAGTTGGTTTACAAAATAGTCGTACAGCGTAGACAGATAAGCCACGTAATCGTCGATTTCTGCGAGACGGTCGTCTTTTGTCATCCACGAGGCGCCCACATCGCCGCTCACGCCTTCCCAATAAAAGCGGGAGAGGCCTTCGGGCGCTACTACCAGCGTTTCTTCATCGAGGATAGCTTCAAATTTTCGGATAAACTGACCGGCTAGTTGGCCATACCCATGACAAGTAATCCAGAGAGTTTTGATGTGCGGGCCGGGCGTTCCCAGCGAATAATAGCGAGCCGTACGAGTCACCTTAAGATGGTGCGACTGCGGCTCGGGCTTAGTTTTTGTCATTGCCGAAGATGTCTTTCTTTTTCGATTTTTCGTCGAATACCGGATGAGGGACGGGGGCCGTGTCTTGCTTGTCGTTGAATACTTTGTCGACGTATACCCAGGCGCCTTTCTGGAATTTATAGCCGTCGTAGCTGCCGTCGGGCAGGTTGGTGGGGCCTTCGCCGTATTGTCCCATCATCGTGAGCAGGTGGTCGAAAATGATCATCTCGTACGATTCGTCGTAATTGAGTTTTACC